>JAYGDH010000492.1:0-3895 GCA_046583055.1 Pirellulaceae bacterium
AGAACGGTTTCGATTACTGGTTAAGTGCCCCGAACTTCTATGACAACGACGCCGTGCTGAGCCAGCAGGGCGTGGCCGTTCAGACCAAGGGGGAAAGCTCGATCGTGGCCGCTGATGCATCACTCGAATGGATGCGTGAAAAAACCAGGCAGGATCAACCTTTCCTGGCCGTCGTCTGGTTCGGGTCACCCCATAGCCCCCATCGCGCGATCGCCGCGGATCGTGCACCCTACGCTGACCAGCCGGAAAAACTTCAACACTTCTATGGTGAGATCACGGGCATGGACCGGGCCTTTGGCAAGATTCGCAACGGGCTCACGGAACTGGGGATTCGCGAGAATACGATTCTCTGGTATTGCAGCGATAATGGTGCCTTGCCCAAGGTCGGTTCCACGGGTGGCCACCGCGGCAACAAGGGAAAGATCTATGAAGGCGGCCTGCTGGTCCCTGCCATCCTGGAATGGCCGGCTCGTATCCCGCAACCGCGCATCACGAAGTTGCGATGTAACACCTGTGACATCTATCCAACGTTACTGGAGATCGTTGGCGTCAAGGTCAAGAATCAAGCACCGTTGGACGGAGTCAGCCTCGTTTCCCTGATCGACGACAAGGGCTCCGGCAAATCGCGATCCATGGGTTTTTGGGATACCCGTGCCAGGGGAATCAGCACTCCCTCCGCTGCCTGGATGGCGGAATTACTGGCTGCCCAGAAACAGGGCAAAGACCTGCTTCCGCATGTCTCGAGCGAGAACGCTGCGAAACTACCCAACCCGGCCTATTCGCTCAGCAAGTTCCCCGGCCATGCGGCCTGGATTGCCGGTGACTGGAAGCTGCATCGCATTGCCAGCGGAAACAAGAAGGTTAACTGGGAGCTCTATGACCTGGCGAACGATCCCAAAGAAACCGCTGACCTGCTGGACAAGGAACCGAAGCGCGTCGCACAAATGCGCGGCGAGCTTTCCGCCTGGCTCAAATCGGTCACCCGCAGCCTCAACGGCGCCGATTATCGGAAACCGTAAGACCGGTTGTTGACCAGCACGGCTCTAGAGAATCTCCCGGATTACCTGCCCGCCGGTATCGGTCAGTTTTTCCTCACGTCCATCATGCAGGAACGTGAGCTCTTCCTGGTCCAGTCCCAACTGGTGCAGGATCGTGGCGTGAAAATCTCGCACGTGAATCGGCCTTTCCACGGCTCGCAGACCGATGTCGTCCGTGGCGCCAACACTGCGACCTCCCTGGATTCCACCACCTGCCATCCAGAGGCTGAAACCAAACGGGCTGTGATCACGGCCCGTTTTTCCCTGGGACATGGGCGTGCGCCCGAATTCGCCGGCCCAGATCACCAGCGTCGAGTCGAGCAGGCCTCGCTGCTTCAGATCCTTCAACAGGCCCGCAACGGGTTGGTCCGTTTGCCCGGCCATCCGCAGGTGATTCTCTTCGATATCTCCATGGCCATCCCAGGTCATATTTCCAGGCCCTCCCCCGGAATATAACTGGACAAAACGCACCCCTCGTTCCACCAGGCGACGGGCCATCAAGCAACGCCGCCCGAATTCTGCCGTTGGCTCCCGGTCCGCCCCATAGAGTTGGTGAGTCGGCGCCGTTTCCTGTTCCAGGTCGATCGCCTCCGGAGCCTCGGTTTGCATGCGAAAGGCCAGTTCATAAGTGGCCAGTCGTGACAACAGTTGCTGATCGTCTGGCTCGCGTCGCAATCGATTCAGGGATTTCAGCAGGTCCAGACCCTGGCGCTGACGCCTGCGGCTGCGACCGTCAGCCGGATTAAGGTCGATGATGGGTGTTTTTCCTGGCCTGAACAGCGTGCCCTGGAAAACTGGTGAAAAATAACCGGCACCCCAGCAGGGTGGCCCCCCTACCGTGGTCCCATCCGGATCCAGCATCACCACGTAGGCCGGCAGGTTTTCATTTTCACTGCCCAATCCATACAACAACCAGGATCCCAGCGAGGGATGCCCCATCAGCGTCCGGCCGGTATTCATCTGGTAGAGGGCCGGTGCATGAACGATGCTGTCCGCATGCAAGGACCGTACGATCGCGATTTCATCGGCCTGAGTTGCCAGCTGAGGAAACAGATCCGACATCAGTTGCCCAGATTTTCCCTGCCGCCGAAAAGTGCGCTGGCTACCGAGCAGCAGGGATGCTTCCGTGGTCCGTTGTGTCTGGATCTTCCCAAAACTCTCGGGAACGGGCTGGCCGTGCAACCGGTTAAGCAACGGTTTCGGATCAAACGTTTCCATTTGACTCGGACCGCCTGCCATGAACAGGAAAATAACAGACGTAGCCTGCGGGGCGAAATGTGGCAGCCTGGCAGCCAGGGGGTTATGGGCAACTGGTTCGGCAGCAGTTGCTGAGCGACGCGAATCATCTGCTAACATGGAGGCCAGGGCCAGCGATCCGAATCCCAGCCCTGCCCGGGCCAGGAATTCTCGCCGGTTCCCGGTAACCAGGGGCCCCGGACAGGCGGTTTGTGGTTGTCTTGTCATGCTCGATGTATCCGAAGAATACGGCCCGTTTTTTGCATTCGGTTTCTATTCTAGATCACTCCCACGCCCGGTCACAACAGAAAATCCATTTCTCGTTGGTTACCACCAGCCCCCGGGACCTGATGCAACATTGTCGACTCCAGCAGCACTGCATTATAATAAAGCTTCCATGAAGCTATCCATCCCATTACCAATTGCTCTGCTTTTGCTGGCGATTTTCCAGTTCAGCCCCCTGGCTCACTGCGCGGAGTGGCCTTTCCAGCTGCTGACACGTCCTGGCCTGCCCCCCGTCTCCCAGCAATCGTGGTGCCACAATCCTGTCGATTATTTCATCCTGGCAGAACTCGAAGCCGAAGGACTAACACCCTCACCCCGGGCCTCTCGGCAGGTCATGTTAAGACGGGCCACCATGGACCTGGTGGGGTTACCCCCGACCATCGAGGCCCAACAGGATTTCACCGCCAACACGAATCCTGACGGCTACCACCAGCTAATCGACCGTTTACTGGCCAATCCTTCTCATGGGGAACGCTGGGGGCAACATTGGCTGGACGTCGTACGTTATGCGGATAGTGATGGCTTCGAGTATGACGATCCTCGCCCGCATGCCTGGCGCTATCGCGACTGGGTGATCAGGTCACTGAACCAGGACCGCTCGATCCAACGCTTCGTCCTGGACCAGGTTGCCGGGGACGAATTATTTCCTGGCCAACCCGATGCCCTCGTTGCAACAGGCCTCCATCGCCTTGGCCCCCTGCGCTTGAATGCCGGCATGCAGGATGAAGCCAAGAACCGCCAGGAAGTCCTCACGGAAATGACCGACATGATGGGGGCAGCCTTCCTTGGATTAACCATTGGTTGTGCTCGTTGTCACGATCACAAGTTTGATGCGTTCTCGCAACAGGACTACTTTCAACTGCAATCCTTCTTTGCCTCGACGGTCGCTCACGACGAACCCCTGCTCTCCAGCAAGACCCGGGAAGCACTGCTGGCCAGCCAGGCAGCTTGGAAGAAAAAGTTCGACCTCGTGGACGGGCAGATCACGGAACTTGAAAAGAGACACCACATCTTACTAGTGAAAGCCACAGGCCGGGACAATCCTTCCCCGGACGATATCCGAAAATCAATCGAGGCATCAGCGGACGACCGCCGTACTCACCGGCGATGGCAACAGCAAGCAATCACGTTGCTGGCAAATAAACCACCTGTGGCCGCTGCCGTCATGGCCGTTTCCGATCAGAAATCCCCAGTCCCGCCAACCTACCTGCTGCGCCGTGGGGAACCAGGCCAGCGTGGCAAGGCCGTGATGCCGGCTTTTCCCCAACTCCTTCAGGCTGGTGACTCATCACTCACGCCCCGGATTAAGCAGCGACCGGTAGCAACGCTCAAATCGA
>JAYGDH010000499.1:0-2532 GCA_046583055.1 Pirellulaceae bacterium
CGACTGGGGCCGCAGATGGAGTTCGTGCAGAAACTGTTCTCGAAGAGCATCCCTTGCCGGGCCAACTGGTCGATGTTCGGCGTGGGATTAACCGATTTTAACCAGCCGTTATAGGCACCGATCGCATGAGGTGCATGGTCATCGCTGAAGATAAACAGGATGTTAGGGCGTTTGGCGGCGAGGGCCTGGGTGCAGAGCAGGAACAGCACCAGCAGCGTCAGGAAATTTCGTTTCATGGGAAGTTATCCATATCGAGTGAAGGTGTTCGCGGGGAATCAAGTGTAGCGTCCAGCGAGCGGGCCTCCCAGTGTTGGGTCAAGAAAAGGTGGCTGCCGTGCGGCTCTGCAGTGGGAAACGCGGGCTGCTTGGCTGAGAGGTCGACTGTCGCGGGCCCTAGTCCTGGTCGGCGCGAAGCACGGAGACAAATGCTTTCTGCGGGATATTGACCATGCCGAACTGCTTCATCTTTGCCTTACCCTTCTTCTGCTTTTCAAGGAGCTTCATTTTTCGCGTCACGTCGCCACCGTATAGCTTCTCGGTAACGTCCTTGCGGTAAGGAGCGATCGTGGTTCTCGCGATGATATCGCCGCCGATGGTTCCCTGGATAGGTATCTTGAACTGGTGGCGAGGTATTTCCTTGGCCAGGCGTTCACAGTAGTGGAGTGCGCGGGGTCTCGCTTTGTCGCGATGTACCAGGCAGGAAAGTGTGTCGACAGGTTCCTTGTTGACAAGGATGTCCACTTTCACCACGTCCGTGGGTCGATACTCGATGGGATCGTAGTCAAAGGATCCGTAACCTCGCGTGATCATCTTCAACTTGCCATAGAAATCGAAAAGGACCTCGCCCAGTGGCATGATGCTGGTAACCTCGATGCGTGTAGCAGAAAGATAGTTCATGGTCTGTTGGTCGGAACGATGCTCTCGGCATAATTCCATGACCGGGCCGACGTAGCTCTCGGGAGTCAGGATTGAGGCCTTGATGTAGGGTTCGCTGGCAGACTCGATCAAACTTGGATCAGGCCAGTAGGATGGATTGTCGACGTCGAGTGTGGAACCATCTTTCAAATCGAGCTTGTACTTGACGGACGGTGCTGAAATGACCAGGCCAATGTCGAATTCGCGACGCAAGCGTTCCTGGATAACATCGAGGTGAAGGAGGCCGAGGAACCCACAACGAAATCCGAAGCCCAGGGCCGCGGAACTGTCTTTCTCATAAGTCAGTGCCGCATCGTTGATAGCAAGCTTGTCGAGCGCCTTGGTGAGTTCCACGTAATCACCCGTTTCCATGGGGTAGAGTGAGGAAAAGACGACCTGCTTGGCTTCCTGGTAGCCTGGGATCGGTTCCGCGGTGGGGCGGTCGAGAAGGGTAATCGTATCGCCGATCTCGATGTCCTTGACGCTCTTGACGCCGGCAACGACATAGCCCACCTCCCCCGCGGTCAGCTGGGTGCGGGGTTTTAGTTTTAGCTGATTGTAGCCCACCTCGTCCACCGTGAAGTCGCGTTCGGTGTGCATGAAAAGGATGGTATCCTTTGGCTTGAGCGTGCCATCGAGCACGCGAATCTGAAGTATCACGCCTCGAAACTTGTCAAAGTGAGCATCGAAGACGAGTGCCTTGAGGGGTGCCTCCGGATCACCCTGGGGGGCAGGTAACTTTTCAATAATGCCTGCCATCACGGCCTCGATCCCGATTCCATTTTTGGCGGAAATCGGGAGTGCCTCAAAAGGATCGAGTCCCAGCTCTGCGTCAATTGCCTCTCGCGCACGCTCCACGTCGGCGGAGGGTAGGTCAATCTTGTTGATCACGGGCAACAGGGTCAGGTCATACTCCAGGGCCAGGTACAGGTTAGCAACGGTCTGTGCCTCGACCCCCTGGGAAGCGTCGACAATGATCAACGCGCCCTCGCAGGCCATTAGCGACCGTCGCACCTCGTGTGAGAAATCGACGTGGCCCGGCGTGTCGATTAGGTTTAGCAGATATTCATTGCCGTCGGGATCACGGTAATCAAGCGTAATCGAGTTGCTCTTGATGGTGATGCCCCGTTCACGCTCGATATCCATCGAGTCAAGCATTTGTTCGTGAAGGTCACGCTGGGCTACACCGCCACAGGTCTGGATGAGACGATCGGCGAGAGTTGACTTGCCATGGTCGATGTGGGCGATAATACAGAAGTTGCGAATGTGTTTCATGTGGGTAGTTTTAACAGAAAGGCGCTGTTTCGACCAAGGGTGGCTGTGCACGAAGCAGCGAGGTGCTATTCCAGGCCGGGGCAGCCATCAGCCTGGCTCGCCGGTTTTTTTGCAGAGACGAAACCTGTCGCCATGGCCACAGGCAGCAGGAAAAGCAGCCTGGCCAGTGCTCGCATCAGATGGTTAATCCTCAATCGTTCACCTGCTTCCTCGCGGGGCGTCCTCGCCTACGAAATATTCACAAAGCTGATTTCCCGCTGCGGGTCGGATAGTCGTTCCCGGGTCAGTTACCCCAGTTCTTTCACGGCCCGCCAGGCCATCCTGATGGCAACTAGTGCATCA
>JAYGDH010000544.1:0-9291 GCA_046583055.1 Pirellulaceae bacterium
GACAGTCCGTCGCCGTCGTTATCCTGGCGGATGCGTTCGTACTGGTAGTTGACGCCCGTTCCCCATTTGTTTTCTTCGCCGTTCATGGCCAGTTCTGCGTCCGGTTCATCCACGGCTCCCAGGTCGCCTTTTGCCAGCCAGCCTTCCAGGATGGCACGATGCTCCTTGAGAACGGTTGCGAATTTCGGATCCTGGGCCAGGTTGTTGACCTGGGCTGGATCTTTCACCACGTCATACAGTTCCTCGGCCGGTCGTTCACCAAAATAAATTTCTGCCAGCTTGGGAGCGAGGGTGCCCGCGGCGTAGGCTTCTCTGAGTGAGCTCAGGAAGGGGCGGTTGTCCCGGTACTGTGGCTGCAGGAAGACGCGGTCGAGAAAGAAATTGCGAGTGTAACGAAAGCGATCCGTACGAATCGTACGTACCCGGTCGATGGTATGATCGAGGCGATCCTTGGCACCGCCCACGAACGAGCGCGGCTGGAAATTGTCAGCAAACAGGTCCTGGCCCTCGCACCACTCGGGTTTTTCAATACCGGCCCAGGCCAGTGACGTGGCGGTCAGGTCCAGCGTGTTGATCAGGTCATCGCGAACGGTTCCCGGGTTGGATATCCACTTGCGCGGTCCGAGTACGATGAAAGGTACATGCAGGCCGCCCTCGGTAGGCATCTGCTTGTGACGGACCAGGTTGTTGGCACCGTGGTCAGAGAAGTAAACCACGATGGTCGATTCCGACAGTCCGTCCGCCTTCAATCGATCAAGGATTCCGCCGATGACCTTGTCGTCACAGCGGATTGTATCGAGGTGTTGGGCTACCACTTCGCGGTAAAGCTGGTTTTGCGGGTAGTCGGCCGGCACGGTGACCGTGGCTGGATCGGTTTTACGAGCTGGTGGTGTGCGGACGGTATTGGTCTTGCCCCCCTTGAGTTGAATCTGTCCAAAGAAGTTCTGTCCCTGGGATCGTTCTCGCCAGGGAGTCTTGTTGTTTTTCTGCGGAATCTTGGTGTAAATCCCGTCGCCTGCCTCGGCAAAGTTATAGTCCGTTTTGCCAACATTGAACGTGAAGTAGCCCGCATCTCGCAGCAGTTCGGTGATGGTCTTCATCCCCCTGGGCAGGTACGTTTTCTTTTTTCCGCGGCGCGAGCGATGCTCGTGGGCACCGAAGCGGATGGCGTTGGCGCCCAGCATCATCGAGGAACGACAGGAAGAGCAAACCGGGAACGGGACAAAGGCCCGCGAAAAACGGATGCCACTGGCTGCCATCTGGTCAATGCGTGGAGTCTCATCCTGGTTGACCTTGCTGCCATAACAACCCATCCAGGGAGAGGTGTCTTCCTGGAAAATCCAGAGAATGTTGGGGCGATCAGCAGCCTGGGCGACACCGGTCATGACCAGGCCGAGGAAGATCGTGGACAGGAGGATACGCTTGGACTTCATGGTAATTTCTTTCACGAGTTATTTTCCTGGCTGACGCATGTACGTTTTGTTGAATTCACCTATCTTAGGCTGCCCGCACAACGTGTTCCAGTGGCAACGTTGCCAGGTCTGGAATTTATAGCGACTTCAGGAATTTTAGCAGGGCGGCCCGCTCGGTTGCTGGCATCGTGCGGAAAGCTTCGCGGGCTCCTTGGCCCTCGCCTCCATGCCAGAGAATGGCTTCCGAAAGATCGCGAGCGCGGCCATCGTGCAGGTAGGCTTCTGCACCACTGACACCGGTGGTCAGCCCGATTCCCCAGAGGGGAGCGGTTCGCCATTCGGCACCGGAGGCAGCCTCTTCGGCCAGGTTATCAGCCAGTCCGGCGCCCATGTCATGCAGCAACAGGTCCGTGTAGGGACGGATGGTCTGGTTGCGCAGTTCAGTAAACGGATGATAGGGACTGGTGGTGAACTTGGTGGTATGACAGTTCGCACAACCAGCTTTCATGAAGAGCCTCTCGCCTGCCAGGGCCTGTTCGTCCTGCAGGTCGCGTCGGGCACTAACGCCGAGCGTGGCAATGTAGCGTGTCAACAGGCCCAGTTCCTTGTCGGCCAGTTCTGGTTTCCCGGTGCCCGTTTCTCCGTCCAGCCTGGGGAATACCGTCGTGGTGACACCCATGTCATGGTTCAAGGCACTGGCAACCTGCAGGCGGACACTGGCCTGGCCGGCCTTGTATCCAAAACGTCCCAGTCGCCGTTCTCCAGTCTCGGGATCGGTTACGACCTGGATGCGTCCGGAGATACCATCCTGGTTCCCATCGCCTGGATCGGCCTTGGCGATCACGGTCTTTTCAGCAATGGCTTCCAGCAGCCCAAGCCCGACCAGCTGCGGGGAGAGTCTTACCGAATAATGGCTGGGAGCCATGCCCCGGAACGAATATCGTGGCTTGCGCAGCACGTATGGTGTGCCATCGGCGTACGTACCAGCTACCGTGCTGTAATCACCAATCTGCACCAGTGTTTCCGGGTCACCGTCGGTAGATGCCGGTTGCAGGGAACCGCCCAGTGTCGGATGCGGTGTACCGATCATGTCGGCCCCGACCTTGACGACGCTTTGCCGCATCGGCGAGTTGATTGCCGGGGGCAAGGCACGGCCATTGTTGACATGGCAGGCGATACAGCTGCGTGCCACGTAACCGGGACCGACCTTACCGGATTGTTCCGGGTAGCCGGGATTGGGTTGTTCAGAGTGGGATCCGTTGCTGAAATCCGTGTGGTGTAGTCGTCGTCCGAGCATGAAGGCCTGGCCACTGACCGGTGCAATATTCGTTGCCATTTGCATGAACCGGTGTCGTGGTTCGTTCGAGTACTGGTAGGGCAGGGTTCCGAGGCCACCCAGGAGTGCCTGTTTCGGTAACGGGATGGAATCCAGTTTTTCTCCCTGACCGTACCAGGGGACGATCCCCTGTCCGACCACGTAGAGCATCGTGGTACCGTAGTAGTTCTTGCGGCCGTTGCTGGGCGCGAGCAGAAACGGGCTGAATTCAAATTCCATCCGATCCCCCACCTTCAGTTGCCGTCGCTCCAGGTTGTTGTAGTTCACCCTGGTCGAGTAGCGATTGGATCCGGTGGATTTGGTGGCCACGTTGTGGTGGTATTCCGCAACGGTGTTGATGCCGCGAAAAAAACAGCGAAAATCCGGACGGTTCAACGGCGCCAATGCTGTAATGTTGATCGTGATATCCTTGCCACCCACGGCAACCCGGTCGATCAGTTCGATCACGACCGTCCGTTCCTGCCAGTACCAGCTGAGGTAATGGTCGTAGGCGCCATCCTCGCGAGCATGGCGATCGCGGACGCGATCGGCAACCCGCGTGATGAGGGCATCGGTGGTCTGGATGCTGGTAGCGGGTTCCAGCTGCGTACGTGCCGTGTAAAGCGGGGTAACCTGCTGGCCCTGGCCGTGTTCAGCAGCGATCAGCAGCCAGCAGAGAAGCGTAAGTAAAAGTGCTTTATTCATCTTGTCGATTGGTCTTTAACCGTTGTTGGATTCCCTGGACTGAGCCGCGTTATGAATGCCACCCAGGGCCCAGCCCTGCAAGGAAACTACAGCCCAGGATAATTAACCATGGCAAGGTAATGAGCTTCTGGATGTCTTCCTGGAAGCTGATCTTGGTCATAATTCGAGAGCTTCGAACTGGATAGTGAGGTCTCGTCGTTTACGTGCGAAGAAAGCATCCACCTGCAGCTTCGGACCAATGGACCGTACCAGCTGGATCGCTTTTTGCATGTCGTCCTGTTGCTGGGTCTCCAGTTGCAAGGGAGAGATGCGTAGCCTCTCGGTGTAGAAGGCGCATCCCTCGTGAGCAATTAATACGACTCGTTCCAGGTCATGCACTTCCACAAGGAATTTGAGTTGTTCCGTGACGCCTTCCTCTTCGCGATAGGTCGAGAAGTGGCGGGCAATGCAGGCAGCGCCACCGGGCACTGCCAGTCGATCGTAGCGAGGCAGTCCCAGTCCTGTCTGCATGAACTCGTCAAACTGGTTGCCGAATCGACCGTCACTGCAATAGACAGCGGCTGCCTGGATCCGGTTCCCTTCAAACGGGATAGAGCTTTCAAAGAGAGGGGGCGTGTTTTCGTTGCTCATCGTCGATCGGCTGGTCCTTGATTCCTGGTCTTGGGTTAAAGTGGTCGCTTGATATAGTTGCTGGGAACTATTCTAGTGTCTGCCAGGTCACTTTCGCAAGAATTGGTTTTCAGCTGCTGGAGCCGGACAAGCAGTTATCCCGGGCATTGCGAGAATTGAAAGGGTCTCTTCGTTTACCAGGGGGTTACTGGTGGGCTATAATGCCGGTGCTGGTAGATTGCTCAAATGCATGAGAGACCGAAATGAAAACGCGCGTTGATCGCAGGCAAGATTTCGGACGGTGGCAACAGGTGCTACCTGGTTTGAGTTTTGTTTGGATGTTCAGCTGTTTGGCGCTTACCCTCCTGGCTGGTGTGCCCATCGTCGCCGCTGAAGCACCGGTATCATTTGCTGACCTGGCCACACAGTATCAACGTGAGGTTCAGCCACTGCTGAAACAATTCTGTTTGAATTGTCATTCGACGAAGCAGCAGAAAGGGGATCTGGATCTCGAGAGGTTTGTTTCGCTGGACAAGGTGCGGCGTGGAACAGCGACATGGATCAAGGTTGTCGAGATGCTCGACAACAGCGAGATGCCTCCGAAGAAAGCGGACCAGCCTTCACAGCAGGAACGGAAGCAACTGCGTGACTGGGTTGAGCGATACCTACGGGCCGAGGCATTGGCGAATGCCGGTGACCCGGGACCCGTCGTGCTCCGGCGCTTGAACAACGCCCAGTACACGTACACGGTTCGTGACCTGACGGGTGTTGACCTGGATCCGGCTCGCGAATTCCCGAGCGAAGGTGCGGCGGGCGAAGGATTTACCAACGTTGGTAATGCACTTGTCATGTCGCCCGCGCTGCTGAGGAAATATCTTGACGCGGGTAACGAGATTGCCAGCCACGCGCTACTGCTGCCCGATGGATTTCGATTCTCTCCCCACGCCACGCGACGCGATTGGACCGACGAATTGCTTGCAGAGATTCGTACGTTCTATCGTGCACATGTAGACACGGCCGACCTGGGCACCGGTGAGGGGGTTGGAAACATCAATCGGTACACGGGTGCACCTCTCGGTCGAGCAGGAACGTTACCTCTGGAGAAGTATTTTGCCGCCCTCATCAGGCATCGACAGGCGATCTCAGCAGGAAGCAAGTCGATCAGCCTGGTTGCTCGCGAGGAGGGATTGAATGCCAGGTACCTGGACATTCTCTGGTCGCAATTGTCGTTACCGCGGCAATCGCCGTTGCTGGAAAGAATCCGGCTGCGCTACGCCATCGCGAAACCGGCTGATGCGCCGGCACTGGCTGTCGAGGTTGCTGCCTGGCAGCGAGGCTTGTGGATTTTCAACCCCGTTGGATTGATTGGTCGCAAGGGTGGCCCGACACGATGGATGGAACCGGTCGAACCGTTGGCAACGCAGCAGGAACTGCGATTGTCGATTCCTGCTCTCAAGGAAGGTGAGAAAGCCGAGGAAGTTATCCTGTCACTTGTCGTGACCGATGCCGGGGATGGTAACGCGATGGATCTTGTCGTTTGCCAGCAGCCGAGACTGGTCGCCAAGAATAGGCCGGACATCTTGTTGCGCAACGCGCTGGAGCCAGGCAGTCCTGGTAAGGACTCCCCGAAACCTGTTGAACCGGTTTTGCTACAAGCATCGATGTTTGGCAAGCATCCCGGTGGCCATGAAATTGACGCCGACTCGTTTTGTATTAGAGCTCCTGCCGTGATGACGATTCGTTTACCAGCTGAAATGGCAGCAGGTCGCGAATTAGTTACCACCGCCACGCTGGATAAGGAAAGCGGTGTCGAGGGAAGCGTGCAGGTTCAGCTCGTCTCGGGAATTGCTGACCCCGGAACTGGCCTCTTGCCCAGCCAGGTCTCGGTGAAATATTCCAAGGTGACCCAGGTCTTTCCGGATACTCGAGAAATACTTCATTCACGGCCAATCCTGGTCGGTGAAAAGAGTGCAGCGAGAAAACGTTTTGCAGCAGCATTGAATGATCACCGGAGCCTCTTTCCGGCGTCACTTTGTTACCTGCAGATCGTTCCCGTTGACGAGTTGCTTTCGATCACCTTGTTTCACCGGGAAGACGACCATCTGGGACGTCTCCTGCTCGACAAGGCGCAGCAGGCGAAGCTTGATCGACTCTGGGAAGAGCTCCGTTTTTGCAGCAAGGAGGCCCCCAGGCTCCTGGATGCCTTGGAACTGCTCATCCAAACGCTTGAGGGTAACAACGTGGCGGATACTTCCCAGAATGACGCTATCATACCGATGAGGAAAGCTTTCCGGAAACGAGTCGCTGACTTCCGTCGACAGTTGCTGGATTCCGAACCCAGGCAGTTGGCGGCCCTGGTTGCCTTTGCTGCCCGGGCATACCGTCGGCCACTCACCAATATCGAAGCTGCCGAACTGAAAGGTCTTTACCAGCAGTTGCGGGACCAGGAGTTGTCACACGATGCTGCTTTTCGACTGACGCTAGTCAAGGTCTTCATAGCATCACCGTTCCTGTTTCGCTTGGAAGAAAGCCCTCCCGGTTCAGCGGCAGTGCCGGTTTCGAACGTGGAGTTTGCGAGTCGGCTCAGTTATTTTCTCTGGGCCTCGATGCCTGACCAGGAACTGCGATCGGCCAAGCTGGATGGTGACGGACGATTGCGCCAGGTGAAGCGGATGCTCAGGGACTCGCAAGTACGGCGCCTGGCGGTGGAATTCGCGTCCCAGTGGGCCCATATCCAGGACTTCGATTCCAGGGTCGCCAAGAGCAAGAAATATTTTCCCGAATTCGCTGAACTTCGTGCTGACATGTACGAGGAATCAATCCTGTTCTTTACCGATTTGTTTCAGCAGGACAGGTCGTTGTTGAGTCTCCTCGATGCTGATCACACCTTTGTCAACGAACGCCTGGCGAAGTTCTATGGTATCCCGGGAGTCGAGGGCGATTCGTGGCGACGTGTTGATGGAATCCAGCAGTACGGACGTGGCGGGCTGCTCGGTTTTGCATCGACACTGGCGCAACAGTCCGGCGCAACACGTACGAGTCCGATCCTGCGAGGCAACTGGGTCAGCGAGGTGCTGCTTGGTGAGAAACTGCCCCGCCCCCCGAAGAACGTGCCGCAGCTTGCCGATACCGTTCCGGTCGGCTTGAGCGAAAGGCAACTTATCGAGCGGCACAGCAGTGATGCAGCCTGTGCCAAGTGCCACGCGCGCATTGATCCCTTCGGGTTCGCCCTGGAGAACTTTGATGCCATCGGTCGGCATCGGGAGAAGAACACCGCCGGGGTTGCGATTGATTCTCGAACGACCTTGCCCGATGGTACCCGGATCGAGGGTCTCCCCGGGTTACGGGATTACCTGCTGGGAAAACGTCGCGATGAGCTGCTCCGCCAGTTCTGTCGGAAACTCCTGGGTTATGCGATTGGCCGAGAATTGCAACTCTCTGATGAGCCATTGCTGGATGAAATGATGTCCCGGTTAACTGGAAATGATTACCGCTTTTCCGTGGCAGTGGAGACTATTGTTTCGAGTAAACAATTTAGAATGATCCGTGGAAAGGCGTACAATCGGTAGCCAGCAAGCTGCTGACCTTGCCGACGAATACAGCATAACCGAAGATACGAATGGAGGTTCCAGGTGAAACAGCGATTTAGCAGGCGAACAATGCTGCGCGGCATCGGTGTATCCATGGCCCTGCCATGGATGGAGTCGTTACCGGTATGGGGTGATGAATCGCAGCAGGAAAAGTCGGAACCGGCCAGCCAGGCCCCGGTTCGCGTGGCAGTCCTGTTTTCCGGTAACGGGTATCACGCCGGACAATGGTGGGCCAAGGAGGAAGGCAAGCAACTGGAACTTGGTCCGGTGCTCGAGTCGCTGCACGACTATCGCGAGAAGATGGTTTTTATCCGCGGGTTGTACAATGCCGAGGCGCTCAAAGGGAACATTCACAGTTCGCAGACTGGCAACTTGTTGTCCGGGGCGCCGCTTGTCTCGGGTGGCGGGATACGCAGTGGTACCAGCTTTGACCAGGTAATTGCCCAGCAATATGGACGATCCACGAAAGTGCCAAGCCTGGTACTTGGTTGCGAGCGGTCGAATCCGGGGATTCATAAGAATTACTCGATGCTCTACAGTTCGCACATCTCGTGGAGTTCCCCGACCAGCCCAACACCACTGGAACTTTACCCGGCACTGGCATTCGACCGGTTGTTCAAGGATCAATTTCAGCGTGGCGAGCAGAGCGTGCTTGACGTGGTGCTGGGTGAAGCGAATCGGTTTCGAAAAAAGATCAGTAACCGGGACCAGGAAAAACTGGACGAGTACCTTAACTCGGTACGCGAGGTCGAGAAGCGTATCGAGCAAGCAGGGCAACGTGGTGAATTACAGGGTTGGCGACCGACGCTTGATAAGCCGAACATTCCACGCCCACCACGAGGAATACCCCAGGACATTGCCGACCACATGCGGCTGATGTGCGACATCCTGGTGTTGGCGTTCCAGACGGACACGACTCGAGTTTGCACGTTGAAGCTGAACAACGACCACAGTTACCTGCAGTTTCCACACCTTGGTGTCGAAGTAGGACACCACGAACTTTCGCATTCAGATCGCGGCAAGATGTCACCGGATTGGTTGAAGGTGAACCAGTTTTTCCTGGAACAACTCGCTTATATTGCCGGCAAGCTGGATGCCATCCAGGAGGGCGAACGGACGGCACTGGATAACTCGATGCTGATGATGTGCTCGAGCATGACCTCCGGTATCCACGACGCCGGGAAACTGCCGCTCGTGATGCTCGGTGGTGCCGGTGGTCGCCTGGAAACGGGTCGGGTGCTGGATTATTCTGGCAAACCAAACCGCAAGATGTGCAGTCTCTATCTCTCGATGATGGATAAATGTGGTATCCACCTGGATAAATTTGGCGACTCGACGGAGCGACTCGCGGAAATCTGAACCGTAGCTCCCCTCGACGCGATTGCTGTTACACCTGGAAGTCGCTGTGCAGGAGCCGGTGAAAGTGAAGCATCGGCGACTCGAAGGCAGGAGCATAGATTCCCTGGTCGTAGGCACCGGAGCCGAGTCCTGCCTGGACCCGGGTGCAGATATCGATGTCCTCCTGCTGGACCCGGTCGGATGCCAGCAGCGAGTCTTCCCGGAAGGAAGGTTCCACCGGACCCTCGTGGTAATAATCGAAAACGACCAGGCAGCGATCTACGGAAAGTGGAATCACGGTGTTCGTATCCATCCAGGGTCC
>JAYGDH010000549.1:0-12774 GCA_046583055.1 Pirellulaceae bacterium
CCCGGAGGATCTACGAGAGAAACAGTGGTTGAAATCAATTGGCTGTTCACGTTGTCGCAGTACGGATTTCTGGTGCGTTGGGGAGGGTGTTCGCTATGACAGATGGTTTCTAATGGGATTACTACAACTAATCGTCGACGCCAGGGATTTTAAGTGATTCCAAGGCCTTTAGACGTTCTTTACTGGGTGGATGGGTGCGGAAGTGATTACGGAATTCGTGCTCTAGCACTTCCGGTATACTGTGCGGATCCTTCTTGCTGGTGGCAATGCCTAGTGATTCATAATGCTCAAGCATGTGTCGTTCGAAACTCAGCGCAGCTTCTTTTGAGTGGCCAAGTTTTACCAGGCGGAGGAATCCATATTTGTCTGCCTCGAATTCGTCATCAACTGAGAACTGCAGAGCATAGAGGTTGTAGAGTTGACTCACGGGAATAGCGGCCAGTCCACCGGTCGCTTCGGCTGCACGAACGGCAAGGGTAAATCGATTGACACAATGCTTTAAATCGACATGTCCGATTTCGTGTCCCAGGACATACTGTAGTTCTGCATCGCTTGCCACAAAATCCAGCAAGCCCGTGTGAATGTAGATGTGACCTCCTGGTAACGCGAACGCATTGACAGACTCATCCTCGACAACGGTAAAGGTATATGGAATGCCTTTGCGATCTCGTATTGCTAACAAAGGTGCTGCGAGTTTCTTGATGCGTCCTTGTATTCCTGGAGAAGACACAATCTTGTGTGCCTTGAGGACTTGCCTGTGGACTGTTTCCCCAAGTGCAATTTCCTCGTCTTCATCCAGTCCAATAACTTCCTGGACAAGACCTTCGGCAGTTTTGATGACTTCCCGACCCAAGTCAAAAACTCCGGAGACGATATCCTTAGGCGTGTTGTGATTGTTGCTGCTCTTGTCATCAGTTCCTTCTCTGATGATGTCCAGCATCTCGTCCAGGATGACCGACGGTATTTCTTTGGCGGTTTTCTTGGCTTCAGCTACACCTTCGCGAACGGCTTGCGGTCCTATCTTCTCCAGCGTTTCGCGGGTTTTCTTGTTTTCCTCGCGGATCAGGAAAAAAGCGGTAATAATCAATATGGTGATTACTGCGCCGATGAGCGCGAGGAATCTCGTGTTCCCGAACCTGTTTCTTGCGGATCTGTTTGACATAATCAGTTCTCCGACGTTACGAACAAAGTTCTGTCTTGGTGTAGAGGGGCTTTTCTCACGGTAAGGAGGCAAGTGTTCTGCAAGATCCCTTGTAACTGTTGGCACGATCAAAACTATTACGGAAGGTACTTTAACTTGTTCGTGATCGATTTACGGACAGGTCCGTTACGTTGGTCTCACCGACGCCCAGTAATCTAGCAGCATTATGATAGAAAATGTCTTCTACCTGTGAATCTGTTAGTTTTTCAGACCAGCAGGCCCATTTCAAGGACCGGAGGTGTTCCAGTCCGATTAAAACCGGATCAATCTGGCCGTGGTTTTCTCCCCAGACTGGTGTGTTTTCATAGAGCCAGATGAATGTATCAGCCGCTGACAAGGATCGTCCTCGCATGTGGCTGATCGGCAGGTCGCTGCCATACATGAGTCGCTCGTGACCCAGGATTCGAATGATCGCCTGGTGGGCAATCGGCTCGCAGTTGGCACTGGTGTCAAAGTAGAGATTTTCCAGGCCGACCAGGTCGGGGAGACCTTCCAGGTTGTGAGCCGGTTGGAATCCACGTCCGGAATGGGCCAGGATCAATTTCATGTCCGGGTATTTCTGGCAGGTACTGCGAATCCATTCCCGGTTGGCCGAGTCGCCAAGGGCGCGTGCCTTGACGATGTGCAGGGTGATGGCCAGTGATTCCTCGTGGGCTACCTGCACGAATGACTCAGGCAGGAACGCATCAATGTCCGCTTCCCAGGTAGGATCCGTGGAGGCCATGGTGTGGTAACACTTGAGCCCATGAAGGCCCAGTTCCCGGACCTGATCTCGAATCCATTCCGGATCATCCTCGGGCTTCACGAAGAAGAGTCCTCGGGAATTTCGATCGTGTTTGAGTTGTTCCGCAATCCACTGGCTGGCGGCCAGTGACTGCTGACGATGTTCCGTGGTGATAAAGGGGATGAACAACGCATGGGTGGTACGGCCTGGATGAATATCTTGCATGCACTGCTGGTATTCTGCGTAACCACAATCGCCCTCGATACCGGGTAGGGACCAGTTGATCAAGTCGTTTTTCCAAAGGTGGGTGTGTGCATCGAAGATGCAGTCGGGAAGAAAGGATTCCAGTTCGCGTTGAAAAAAATCGACATCTACCGGGGAAGTGGATGGGTTTTCAGTCACGTCACGGTATTCCTGCTCGTGTCTTGGTAAGGGGGCCAGTGCACAGGTTATCGTAGACCACGTGAAACCATTCCGCCACGGGCCTCGCGGCCACAGGATGCCGTGGGATGAAGGTTTTTAAACAAGCAGAGAAAAAGAAATCGTTTCCCGCTCAGATGCCGACGTGCCTAGACGGTAACGTCCTGGTTTACTTCCTTGCCAAGGAACTCCAGTTCGACCCGGGTGACACGCAGCAGGGAACGACTCATCGAAACTTTCAACGTGCCGGCTGTTTTCTTCTGTAACTGCAGGCCGATCCCCATTCCCAGTCCGAAGGAGAAATTGCTGCCCGGGGTAGGATTCACGAACTCCTTGACCAGTTCCAGTCGTTGCAATTTCGGCTGTTGAAGGTCCACTAACGTGGGGCTAAAGGAGACGGTTGCCAGGGGCTTGATGGACGTGATCTGCTTGGCCTTGTCCATCAACTGGAAGTACAGCACTGAGCACTCGAAATGTTTTTCAAACAGTTTCTTGAAGAGGGCGGGATCATCTGCTTCTGCAACCAGGTCGACGGTCAGGCGATACGTTCCAGCAAACGGGCTACGCACTTCCTGTCCGACCAGCAGTTTCGTGTTGGCTGCGATCTCCACTTCCTGGCCCGCACGTGTCTGGTCGATCCCGATGGCCAGGTGCTGGTTTAGTTGCAGGGTTGCTAACTGCACGGGGGGCGCGACCCGAAGGCCAAATGGATGTTCATTGGCTGCCAGCAAGGGGCCCAGGGATCGCCATCCCTTGGGGCGGGAAGGACTGGTTGCCGGCAGGATCGGCTTGACTCCGGAAAAATCATTGTTGGCCAGGATTCGTTTTTCATCAAAGGGAGGTACCCGGGTAACGTCCCCGCTGGATGGCAGCCGCTGGTCGGTGGCAGGTCGGGTCCCCAGCAGTTCCCAGATTGGAGCCTGCTGGGTTAGTGACAGTTCGCGCCCGCTGGGATCACTAAAAGTGCCCTGGTAGTTGAGCCCCATGAGGTGAAAGATGGAGGCGGTCAGGTGGCCGGGTTCCACGCGATTGGTTTTCGGATAAGCTCCCTGGCTGTCAGAACTGCCGTATACCTGGCCACCACGAATTCCAGCACCAGCCATGGCAAAGCTAAAAACGGAGCCCCAGTGATCACGGCCTGCCTTGGAGTTGATCTTGGGCGTACGACCGAATTCACCAATCGCGACAACCAGTGTCTCCTCCAGCAGACCACGCTGGTCGAGGTCTTCGATGAGAGCGGAAAAACCCACGTCAAAGATGGGACAGAGGACGTCTTCCAGGCGATCATGGTTCTGTGCGTGAGTGTCCCAGAGCGGATTATCGACGGCATTGTCTCCCGGTTCCCGGGGCCAGTTGACGTGGACCAACCGTACACCGGATTCGATCAATCGCCTGGCCAGCAGCACACACTGACCCCAGCGATTGCGCCCATAGCGATTCCGTACGGCTTCCGGTTCTTCGTGAATCGCAAAGGCCTTGCGAGCCCGTCCGGACGTGAGCAAATCGTAGGCCTGACGCTGGTAGGTGTTGAAGAGGTCGACGGACCTGGACTTTTCCACATGCCGCACGCGGTCTTCCAGTTGCGAGAGCAGTGACTGTCGCTCCCGGAGTCGTTGCGAGGTGATGCCAAGAGGCTCCAGTCCCTGGATCTTGTAGTTCGGTTGAGCCGGATCACCGATGAAGCGTTCCGGTGTCCACTGGGACCCCATCATGCCACCGGTTTGACCCGCAGGTGTCACGTTATCATTCAGACGAATCACGTCCGGAACCCAGACGGCACTCAGTGCCGGCATGGTTTCACTCGGCCGATACCGCTTGATGAGTGATCCGAAGTAGGGCCAGTCAGTCGGTTGAATGGTACGCGCGTTGGGTCCCTGGTACTTGTAACCGGTCAGGACCCAGTGCCCACTGGATGAATGGATGTTATCGTCGGTTGCCATGGAACGGACCACGGCCAGCTTGTCAGCGATTGCTGCGGTGCGAGGCAACAGTTCGCAAAACTGGATGCCCGGGATATTGGTTTGGATCGGATTGAAGGGACCACGAACCTCAGCCGGTGCATCCGGTTTGGGGTCGAAGGTCTCATGCTGGGGTGGTCCACCGTTAAGGTAGAGAAAGATAATGTTCTTTGCTCGTCCGAAGCTGCCATTGGACGACGTGGGGGCCGCGATGGCCTCGGCTTCCATGAGGCTGGAGAGGGAGAGGCCGGCCAGGCTAATCCCACCCATTCTCATTAATTCGCGCCGGTTGAATGCACTCATGGTGAAAGCAGGCCTTGGCAGGAAAAAGAAATCCGGTTGAAGGCAGCGGAGTTTACCAGCTTTCCAGTTTACTGTAACTCATGCGGCCAGTGCAATATTTTGAGTCAGAAAGGACCTGTTGGCGGCATAATAAACTGCTTGTTCCTGTACGCAGGCATTCTCCTGCGGCTATGATAGACAGGATGACGACGCGGACGGTACGAGCGATCCACAGGAAAGATTGTGGTCAAGAGGAATTGCGAGATGAGCAGCCCCCATCGATTGGACCCTGGGAAGTCGATATCCATTGACGACCTGAGTACTTCTGGCCGCGATTTTTGTACGGATCGGGAAGCCGCGAAACAGGAACGGAAGTCGTTGCAGGAAGAAATGTACGACTTGCAGCAGCGGTTGTATGCGGCCCAGGATCAGCGATTACTGGTCGTGCTGCAGGCCATGGATGCAGGTGGGAAAGACGGTACGATTCGGCGCGTTTTTGAACGGGTTGATCCGCGTGGAGTTCGTGTCAGCTCTTTCAAGGCACCGAGCAAGAAGGAACTGGATCGTGACTACCTGTGGCGCATTCACCAGGAAGTTCCGGCAGCCGGCATGATCGGTATCTTTAACCGGTCCCACTACGAGGATGTGCTGGCCGTGCGTGTCCAGGAACTGGTTCCCGAGGAAACCTGGCGTGCCCGGTATGAACAGATCAACCAGTTCGAGGCCCTGTTGACGGAAACCGGCACCACGGTCGTGAAGTTCTTCCTGCATATGTCCAAGGATGAGCAGAAAAAGCGGTTTCAGAAACGGCTGGATCAACCCGAGAAGAACTGGAAATTCTCCGTGGATGATCTGGCCAAGCGAGAAGACTGGGATGACTACATGAAAGCGTTTGAAGAGATTCTCAATCGTTGCACGACGGTTGCAGCACCCTGGTATGCGATTCCAGCTGACCAGAAATGGTATCGCAACCTGGCCATTACTCGCGTGCTGGTGGATACCCTGAAACAGATGGACCCCCAGTACCCGCCCCCGGAGCCGGGGTTGGATAAGATCCAGGTCACGTAACGCAGGATCGCGAGAGCTAACGACCTGCTTGCAGTGCGCCTAGCTTGAGTTGCTTGCGGATGCGTGGTTTTCCATCCAGGCCGATGATCTGGAGTTGAATGGTGGGATCGGCTGCCTGCCAATCGACCAGGATGGTACCGAAATTTGCCTGGTGATAGGTGTCAGGTACCGCCCGATACTGGTTGATCGTTGGTGTACCGCGACCGTGCGGTTGGTTGAGGCTGCTGGAGGTTATGTCGTAAACCGGATATCCCGTGGGACCTGGCAGGCTTGCTATTTCAGCCCAGTGTCGATCACCACTAATCATGACGATGCCGTTGGCCCTGGTTTGCTTGATTAACTTGAAAAGACGGGCGCGTTCGAGCGGGATATTCGACCACGTTTCCTGGCCCGATGATTCAGCAATGTACTGGATACTGGTGGCAATGATACGCAACTCAGCAGGCATCCTCAACTGTTGCTCGAGCCATTTCCACTGGACTTCCCCGAGCATAGTGACCCGTGGATCGTTGGTCGGGTAATAAGGTCCACCAACGCGTTTTTTACCCCGCTTGAGAGGGCCACGAAAGTAACGGGTGTCGAGGAGAATCACCTGCGTGCGTTGCCCCTTGGGGCCGTAGATGTGTGCGTCATAGACTCCCGGTCGGTGACGCGCAGCTGCATGGTCTGGGAGTTTCCAGAAGTCAGCAAAAATGCGCTGAGATTCTACCCGTTTCGAGTAGCTGGCGCCGGCGTCATTGGCACCATAGTCGTGGTCATCCCAGGTCGCCAGGATGGGACAGCTGGCGACCAGGCCGGCGAATCCCGGATTCATTCTCAGCTTGTCATACTTGGCCTTCATGACCGCCATGTCGGTCGTGTCCGCGTAGATGTTGTCTCCCAGGAAGACAAATATTTCCGGTCGTTGATCCTGGATAGTTTTGAAGATGGGCATCGGCTTATCCTGCTTGATGCAGGAGCCGAACATGATGCGTGACAGGGGCTTGAGAGCCGGGTCTTTCAATTGCACCATGCGCTTGTGAAGTTTCGCGGCCAGGTCCTGTCGTACACGAGCGTGCCGGGGATCCTGGGAAGCAGCCAGGTTGGTACGCTCATGAGGATCGTTGACCAGGTCATATAATTCAGCACGACCCGGACTGGCAAAATCCTGCATCAGTTTCCACCGTGGAGTGCGGTATCCGCGCATCTGGGTGCGTGCCCCGTGATGCATGCTGTATTCTACGTAGAGGTCATTGTCCCATGCGACGGGTTGTTCCTTGAGCAGCGGAGTGAAATCGTGGCCGTGGATCGTGATATCCCTGGGGATGTCGACACCAGCGATCTTCAGCAGCGTGGGAAACCAATCCAGGTTCGAGATGGTTTGCGAGATGGCAGTTCCCGGTTTAATGACGCCGGGCCACCGGATCGCCGTGGGAACCCGCAGCGAAGTATCCCAGAGGTTGGGCCGGCGGGAAGCCGGGATCTTGGGCCATTGCTGGGGTGGGTTCTTGGTCAGTGCAAAAATCGAGTTTCCCTTGTACCAGACCCCGTGCTCGCCCAGGTTGTAACCATGGTCACTGGTGAAGACGACAACCGTCTTCTCGGCCAGTTCGAGTTTTTCCAGGAGGGCCAGTAACCGTCCCACGTTCCGATCGACACTTTTGACGGCGGCCAGGTACTCACGGGTTCGTTTCTTGATCAGCGGGACATTCAGGTTCGGGAAGTCTGGATTGGGGATGGCGGGATCCAGGTCCTTGAAGGGAGCCCAGTCTTCCGGTCGCACCGGCAGCCAGGCCGCGTGAGGCGCTCGGAAATGCAGTGAGACCAGGAACGGATGCTGCTGGTTCTTGCGAATAAATTCGAGGGCATGGTCCGTGAAAATGTCACACGTATAGCCTGTTACTTTTTTTACCGTGCCGTCTGCCAGTTCCAGCACCGGGTCCTTGGGAGGACAGCCACCCGTGCGAATTCCCAGGAAGGTGTCGTAGCCGAATTTCGTGGGATGATGCTGATCCTGAGCGCCCAGGTGCCACTTGCCAAAGAGACCATTGCGGTAGCCGGCCCGGGAGAGCAGTTGAGGCCAGGTAGGTGTTCCCGGACGCAGGCCCAGTGTCTTTTCATTGCCGGGGTTAATCCAGTCCGTGATCCCCATTTCCGTCCCGTAGCGACTGGCAAGCAGTCCGACTCGCGCCGGGCTGCAGACCGGCGTCGTGACAAAACTGTTCTTCAGGTGGGCCCCCTCGTGAAAAATTCGATCGATATGGGGCGTGATGAAGCGTTGGTCGCCGGCCGCGTTGACGGCAAATGGTGCCTGGTCATCGGTATAGATGAAAACGATGTTGGGCGCCGCCAGCAGGCTCTTGCAGCTCAACAGTAAAAGCATTGCCAGGGAGAAGAGTTTGTTCATTGCGGTAGTTGTCCGTCTACTTGAAGTAATTAAAGTCGTTGATCAGTCGATGGGTGCTTTTTCAAAATCACCAGGATTGACCCAGCCAGCCCGCACCTTTTCACCCTTGATATAACGTTCGTGAAATCTCACATTGCCAGCGTTGACAAAGGGAATGGTGTCGAAATAGCCAGCATTTCCAGTGAGCCGCGGATCTTGCTGGTTCTTGAGCCTGGCAATCATTTCTGCGGCTAACCGCTGCTTGAGCTTGATGAAACTCTTGTCCGTGGCCAGGTTCCGGACACAATCAGGATCCTTGTCCAGGTCATAGAGTTCTTCGGCCGGACGTTTACCGAAATTCATCTTCCAGTAATCAACCAGCGTGCCATCGCGTCGCCCGTTCAACAGCAGCGTCTTGGTGGGACTGCCGTCACAGTTGAGGTAGCCGGTTTCCGGATTCCCGGCGGGCCAGCGATCTGTTTCATAGTTGCGGATATAAAGCACGTTGTCTTTTACGATCCCGCGGATCGGGTATCCCCAGTCGTTGGGTCGGCCAATATCATGACGTTCTTTGCCGATCAGGACGTGGTCTCGCTGCGAATTAACCTGGCCACTCTTGTCACTGCCGATAATATCCAGCAGGCTCTGTCCCGTGATGGGCTGCAGGCCTGCCTGGTTGGCGACCAGTCCGGCGACCTCCAGGAAAGTTGGTGCGAAATCCGCAAAGCTGACGTAGTCATCCACGACGCGTCCCACCGTATCGATTTTTCCTGGCCACATGATGGCCAGAGGAACATGGTTGGAATAATCATATGCCTGTCCCTTGCAGCGTGGGAAAGGCATGCCGTGATCGGAAGTTGCCACGACGAGGGTGTTTTCGAGTTGGCCCGCTGCTTCCAGGTGCTTCAGGATGCGTCCCAGGTGCGTGTCGTAGTGCTCGACCTCGACCGCGTAGTCCAGCATGTCATTGCGAACCGTTTTGTTGTCCGGCCAGAACGTGGGAACATGCTTGATGTCGGATAATTGTTTGCCTGCCCTGGCCACGCCGACACCGTACTGGTAACCACGATGGGGCTCGGTAGTTCCATACCAGAAACACCAGGGTTGATTCCGCGGGGTTGCCTTGAGGAAGTCCGCAAAGTTACTGGAGTAGTCGTTGTTGGAAATTCCGCGAATTCCCGTGTTTTTCTTGCGAGCCGTGAAAGCCTTCCCGGTAATCAGGCGTTGTTGCCCCTTGGCATTCTTGGCGATTCCCGGTCCCCAGCCCTTGCCCGTGTAACCGCAGGTATAACCATGGTCGGCCAGCGCCTCGATCCAGGACTTGAACTTGGGTGGGAAATTGCAGACATGGTTGCAGGCATCTTCCAGTTGCCAGGAGTTGCGGCCGGTCAGGATGATGGCACGTGATGGCGCACACTTGGCGTTCGGGGTGTAGGCCCGGGTAAAGAGCACGCCGCGGCGGGCGATTTCGTCAAATGACGGGGTTTTAACCCAGCTGTTTCCATAGACGCCAGCATGATTATGTGACCAATCATCGGCAATGCAAAACAGGATGTTGGGTCGGTCGGCTGCCATGGAATCGTTTGCCAGCTCGCCTGCTGCCAGGAACAAGACCAGTAAAAGCCAGCGCAACTTCTGTTGGAATTGCATTGGGGTATCCTTGCTGGGGAAGAAAAGTCTGCTTGAAAGAGTTGCATGCTGTATGCGACAGGGATCTATCGTACCATGTTCTACGAGGCGGTTGGAGAATGAGACAGGCTGGCAACTCGCCCCATTTATGCCAATCGTGTATTGTCGATAGTGATGAAGTCTCTAGACTGGAAACTGCGAGTAAGCCGTTGGGTTGCCTGGCGTGAAGTAAGTCCTGGATCGAGAGTGGTGATGGCCGAGAATCAAGTCAAAAGTGAAGTAGCGGTTGCCCACGAGAATGAAGTCCAGCGTGGTGAGCGATTTCAGTTTGGTCAGAACTGGCGGGAGTTTCTGAAGACACTGGATGACGAGCGCATTGCTGTCGCAGAATCGTCGCTAAAGGACATGCTGGGCAAGGAGTCACTGGCAGGCTTGTCCTTCCTCGATATTGGTTCCGGCAGCGGGTTATTTAGTCTCGCGGCTCGGCGACTGGGTGCCCGGGTGCACTCTTTTGATTACGATCCCGAGTCGGTTGCCTGTACGGAAGAACTGAGGCAGCGTTACTTTCCGGAAGACAGTGACTGGCAGGTCGAACGTGCTTCGGTACTGGATCGTGATTACGTTCACTCGCTGGGAACCTTCGATATCGTCTATTCCTGGGGCGTGTTGCACCAGACAGGTGAGATGTGGCAAGCACTGGAAATCGTTAGTACCCGTGTTCAAGAGAACGGCCAATTATTTATTTCGATTTACAACGACCAGGGTGGTGCGAGTAATCGCTGGCGGATGGTCAAGCGGTTGTACAATCGATTACCCGATCTCCTGCGACCCCTGATCGTGCTGGCCGTCGGTGCCTACTGGGAGAGTCGATCTTTCCTGATTCGCCTGGTGCGTTTTCAGAATCCGTTTCCATTTGCGGACTGGGAGAAAAAAAAGCAGACGCGAGGGATGTCGGTCTGGTACGACCTGGTTGACTGGGTTGGCGGTTATCCACATGAGGTGGCCAAGCCGGAGCAGATTTTCGATTTCTTTTTTGAGCGGGGTTTTACCCTGATGCGATTGAGTACCGACGGCGGCGGTCATGGCTGCAACGAGTACGTGTTCCTGAACAAGACTCCGCAGCGCTGAGATCACGGATGTTCCCCGCAGGCGCACAGGCGTTCCCTGGTGAGGTTAGCGGTTCGACGCGGTACGTACCGGCTCAATACTCACGGTTCGCATTGATACCTGGCAATGGAATCGGATACTGGCCGGTATCTCCAGCCGGTACCGGGGCAGCCGCTGTCAGCGTCAGCTTGTCCAGGTTTGGTGCGAACTCGTGTTCATGATTGAAGATTTCATCGTACGTCACGAGTTGTCCAGTATGGGCTGCCATGCGACCCATGGAGGTAACCAGGCTGGCCTTGGTACCACGTTCCACCTCGTTGTAGGGTTGGTCGTTGCGAATGGCATCGATCAGGTCATTCCATTCTACCTGGTAGGGGTTTGGCTCGGGGCCGGGGAAGGCCCAGGTCAGATCCTGCTTGTTGAAATTGTGTCCCGAGTAGATGCGGGACTTGGCGGGCGTGTGGGCTCGTGATGAAATCACGGCGGCGCCCTTGGTGCCATGTGCGTAGCTGGCAAATTCCTGGTGACAACCCGGGATGGTACGTCCATCGACCAACAGCTTGGTTCCGTCACCGAAGGTGTATTCAATGGAATAGGAATCAAAGTTCTGGTCGACGTGGTCACCACGATAGTGACGTCCACCATTGGCCTTGGCCTGCACGGGCCAGTCGTTCTTCATCCAGCAGGATTCATCAATATTGTGGATCAGGAAATCGCTGACCGCGCCACCGCTGGCCCACAGGAAGCCATGGAAATTACGGATCTGGTACATCAACTCGCTGATATTTTCCGGCTTGGGCCCGACGGCTGCAGATCCGGTGGGACCGGCCATGCGATAGGCTCTCAGCAGGGTAATATCACCGATTTCACCGGACTGGATCCGCTCGAATAGTTCCTGGCGTGCCTTGCAGTGGCGACACATCAGGCCGACACCCACCTTGAGATTTTTCTTGACTGATTTTTCACCTAGTTCGAACATCAACCGGCTACTGGGGCCGTCGGCAGTCAGCGGTTTTTCCATGAAGACATGGAGGCCTTTTTCGATGGCGTAGGCAAAGTGCAGACCGCGGAAAGCACAGGGGGTTGTCATGATCACCACGTCCCCGGGATTCAGGCAGTCCATGGCCATCTTGTAGCCATCGAAACTGACGAACTTGCGTTCAGCCGGCACATCAACCTGGTTGGCAAACTGGCGATTCAGGTTTTCGTAACTGCTTTTCAGGCGACTGTCGAAAACGTCTGCCATGGCAACCAGCTTGGTGCGACCATTGGGTACGGACAGTGCGTTGGCAACCGCCCCCGTACCACGCCCTCCACAGCCAATCAGGGCGACTTGAATCGTATCGTCCGCCGCGGCATGAACCTGTGGGACAACGCCGGTGACCAGTGCCGAAGCGGCTGCCACGCGGCCGGTGTTCTTGAGGAATTCACGTCTCGATTTACTGAGGCTAGTCATGACCACTTTTCCTGTTGAATAAATGACGATGCGATCAAAAGATCGGTAGAGTGTGTAAAGTTACGGCAGGTCGATTTGTGGGGGCTCTGATTTATCCCATTTTATCGCGCGTTCTTTCACGGTCGGCGTTAGCAACGGTCGCACCACGCGAAAGCCCACATGTAGAGCATCTGTATGATACCAGATGCTTTGAGGGATTTGGGGATCTTGTTCTTTCCATAATTTGGAAGATCCCTGCCGGGCTGCACTGCGCAAAAGGGGAGGATCGTCGCTCCAGCCCCCTCCTCGGACGACCCGGGGAAAGAGTTTTAGAGGAACAGAGAGAGGAGATTTGACGGTTTTGCTGGCGAATTGTTGGTAATAATCAGCCACGTGCTGATCCAGAACCCACTCGGCCACGTTACCGTGCATATCAAAGAGTCCCCAGGGGTTTGGCTTTTTTTTGCCGACCTTGTGGTAATTGTCAAAGCTGTTGTCGTAATACCAGGCATGATCTTTCAGTTGTGAAACGTCGTTACCAAAATAGTAGGCGGTCGTGGTTTCGGCTCGACAGGCATATTCCCA
>JAYGDH010000580.1:0-4740 GCA_046583055.1 Pirellulaceae bacterium
TCTGGATGGGATACGTCGTACCCAGGTCGAACAACCGCTGCCAACCCAACCTGCCGTTACGACCGAGGCCCCCTCCAAATCGATCGCCAGCCCGGGTTCCTCTGGCGATGACGCATCCGATGCTGCAACCAGCCAATAAATGCCAGGCTTGACTGGGGCGCTGCTGGCTTCCGCCGAGGCCATTTTGACGCATCTTGGCACGAAAGCTATAATCTTAGGCTAGTCTCCGGGGTGTCACGGGTTACGCGATTCCGCTTACCCCCTAGGCACTCGCCCTTGAGGAGGACGATGCAGCTATGTCATTTGCACCCCGGGTACTCTCGTGGCCTGCCACCTGCCTGGCACTCCTGTGCGCACTGCCGGGGCCGCACACGAGTGGCGCCGAGCAAGCCGACACGGTCAAATTCACGGCGCCCCAGCTCGAATTTTTTGAAAAGGAAGTCCGCCCACTACTGGTGCGACGTTGCTATAGCTGCCACAGCGGGCAAAGCAAGAAACTGAAGGGAAAATTACGGCTGGACACGCGGGCCGCGGTTCTTCATGGCGGCGACACCGGTCCAGCCGTTAACCTTAAGAAACCAACGGCCAGCCTGCTGCTCGATGCCATCAACTACGGCGATCTCTACCAGATGCCCCCCGCGGGCAAACTACCGGCGGCGGAAATCGCTACCCTCCTGCGTTGGATCGAAATGGGGCTACCGTGGCCGACCGAGAAAGGGCCACCCGGAACCGCGACCGTGAAGGATTTTGACCTGGCCGCGCGACGCCAGTCGCACTGGTCCTGGCGTCCGGTAATTCGCCCACAGGTCCCTTCCATTCAGGACACGCAGTGGCCCCGCAGCGACCTGGATCGTTTCATACTTGCTCGACTCGAAAAAGAAGGGTTGCAGCCGGCGCCCCGTGCGCAACGTCACCAGCTAATTCGGCGACTGTATTTGGACCTCACTGGCCTGCCCCCTACGCCCACCCAGACCCAGGCGTTCCTTAACGACCAGGCACCCGGCGCCTATGAAGCACTGGTGGACCGCTTGCTGAAATCACCTCATTTCGGTGAACGCTGGGGAAGGCATTGGCTGGACCTGGTCCGCTACGCGGAATCGCGGGGACACGAATTCGATTACAACGCGGCGAACGTACACCAGTATCGCGATTACGTCATCCGGGCACTCAACGCTGATCTTCCCTACGACCAGTTTGTTCGGGAGCACCTGGCCGGAGACCTGCTTCAGCACCCACGATCCCATCCCACGGACGGCTTTAATGAGTCAATCCTGGGCACGGGCTTCTGGTTCCTCGGTGAATGGGTCCATTCCCCGGTGGACATCCGACAAGACGAGTTGGACCGCTATGACAACATGATCGACGTCATGTGCAAAACATTCCTTGGCCTGACTGTTTCCTGCGCACGCTGCCATGATCACAAGTTTGATGCCATTACCCAGAAAGACTATTACGCCCTGGCTGGATACCTGCAGAGTTCCGGTTATCGGCAGGCTCGTTTTGACACGCTGCAGTCCAACCTGAAGGTTGCCCGGGAGCTTTTCGCCCTGCAACAAAAGGCTCAGCCGTTGCTGGTCAGGGCCACAGCTGCCGCCCGCCAAAAGACACTCGCCAGCCTCGACGACTACCTCCTCTTTGCCCTCCAAATGATCGGCACGCTGCCGGACCCACAGGCGGGCGACCCTGCCAGGGAAATCGTCTTCATGGATTTCGAGAGCGGCACCTACGGTGACTGGAAAACGACGGGGACCGCATTCGGTGATCGCCCCAACACACGCGAGACGATCGGAAAACACCAGGGAGACGTCTCCCCCGCTGGCGAGTTCTTCGTCAATTCACACAGTATTCGCAACGGCAAGCAGGTCGCCCACAATGACGGACCGCGCGGGACGCTCACCTCGCCACCATTTACCATCCGCCATCGGTACATCCGCATGCTCGTCGGCGGCGGTTCACACCGTGCTAAAACCTGCATCAACCTGACCCGGGACGGCAAAGTCGTGGGCACACTCACTGGCAAGAACAGCAATCGCATGGAAAGCCGCTGGCTTGACGTGGGACCATTCCGCGGCCAACTGCTCAAACTCGAAGTGGTCGACGATGCAACAGGGTCCTGGGGCAACATCGGCCTGGACCATGTCGTATTCACGGACCAACCTCCCGGCGTTCGACGACCGCCGCAGCAACTGGCTGCCAATCAACAAGCCTATCTGAAAGACGAAGCCCGCAAGGCCAAACTCAACCCTGCAATCGCCCTGGCCTGGACCCAGCACTTGCTGGCCGAACGTGCCAACAGCAACGATCCGTTCCACACCTGGGCACAGCTGGTCGCCGGAAACGACAAATCACTCCCTACCGACGAGGCGGTTCGTAAGCAACTGGAGGCCTGGAAGCAACGCGCTGCCACTGACTGGTCACTCCCCAAGGAAACCCGCATCCTGGTTGACTACGCAACACTTCCAACCTCTCAATACAAAACCGATGGCCCGGCGTTTGGTCCGACCCCGCGACGCGTGGGGCAGATTGCCATTTCTACGGAGGCAAGATCACCTATCGCCCAGGTCATCGGTCGGGCGGCCGCCGTCCGCGCCTCGGATTGGGCCACACTCAACCACCGGGCAGGCCAGCAACCGGATGTTGGCGCACTTGGCAAGTACGTCCGTTCGGGACAGACCCATCGCACCCCCACCTTTACCCTGCAACAGGGGGCCGTGCATGTCCTGGTTCGAGGGGGAGGAAATATCTACGCAGCGGTCGATTCGCATGCCGTCATCCAGGGCCCGCTGCACGGCGCCCTGGCACGTTCCTTCAAGGACAACCAGGGAAAACTACAGTGGGTCACCATGAACCTGGCCGCCTATCACGGTCACCGTGCCCACCTGGAGATCACCGGAACGGGAAACACGGCAACCGAGGTCCTGATGATCGTGGAAGCAGCACGTGCTCCCGCGATCCCGGAGGATCGTCCCGATCCACTTACCATCGACCGCTTCGACACGACCAAGGCCACCACAGCAGCGGCCTTGGCCGCCACCTATCGCGACACTTTGAACCGTGTCACGCAACGCCTGGCCAGGGACCCCGGAAACTTAACCCCACCCGAAGCCTCCTTGCTGACATGGATCAATCGGCACGCCGAGCTGTTTTACCTGGGTGACCCACTGGCCACGGCCCAACTGGAAAAAGTGAGTGGTCCGTTGCTCGCATCCCGCCAGCAGCTGATCCAGCAGATTCAGCAGACCTCCCGGCTGGCGCCGGCCATGGTCGATGGCACTGCCGAGGACGAATTTCTCTTGATCCGGGGCAATCATAAGACGACCGACGGAACGGTTCCACGACGTTTCCTGGAAGCACTGAACGGCAAGGCACAGCCCGCCCACAGCACCGGCAGCGGCCGCCTCCAACTGGCTGACCACATCCTTTCGGACGCGAATCCTTACGTCTCACGAGTGATGGTCAACCGTATCTGGCACCATCTTTTCGGACGGGGTATCGTTCCTTCCACCAATAATTTTGGTGTACTGGGGCAACGTCCCAGCCACCCGCTATTGCTTGATCATCTCGCCAGCACCTTCATGCAGGAGGGCTGGTCAATCAAGTCCATGATCAAGACCATCGTACTTTCCCAGTCCTACCAGATGTCAAGTCGAATCGACGAGCGCGCGCAGCAGCTGGATGCCACTAACCTCTTGCTGCACCACAAGCCCGTGCGGCGACTGGAAGGAGAAATCATCCGCGACCAATTACTCGCCCTCTCCGGCCGGCTCGACGCCAAGATGTACGGACCGAGCGTACCCATCTTCCTGACCAAGCACATGCAGGGGCGCGGCCGTCCCGGCAATGGCCCACTCGATGGTAACGGCCGACGATCGATTTACCTGTCCGTCCGCCGCAACTTCCTGCATCCCATGCTCTTGACGTTCGACATGCCGATTCCATTCACTTCCATCGGTCGCCGCAACGTTTCCAACGTTCCAGCCCAGGCCTTGATCCTGATGAACGACCCGTTCATCGTCGGCCAGACGGAACTCTGGGCGAAGCGATTGCTGGCCGACACACGCTGGCAGGACCTTGCGCCGCAGGAGCGTTTTCGCGCCCGGCTCACGGAACTGTACATGGCAGCTTTTTGCCGGCAACCGACTGACGGCGAGCAGGACCAGTTCTCCCGGTTCCTCGTCACCCAGGGTGAGGCGATGAAAATCCCCACCGATTCGCAAGCCGATGACATACGCATCTGGAAAGACATCACTCACATCCTGGTAAACACCAAGGAATTCATCTTTATCGACTGAGCCTCACCGCTGCCAGTCGCAAACCTATCGGACACCCCCTCATGACTCACTGCCATCGTTTTTCACCGGCCGCTCAATCGCGTCGCCAGATGCTGCTGCAGTGTGCCAACGGCTTCGGTGCCGTGGCCCTGTCCGCGCTGATGGCGGACCCGCGATTTGCCAGCGGCGCTCCGACCCGCCGGCCCGCACTAAACCCCTTTGAACCGCGCAAGCCGCACTTCGAACCAGCGGTCAAGCAGGTCATCTATCTCTACATGGATGGCGGGCCATCCCAGGTCGACACATTTGACCCAAAACCGCGGCTTGAAAAGGAACACGGGAAACCCTTCGGGATGAAAATCGAGCCGACCCAATTCAACAACATCGGCAAGACACTCAAGAGCCTCTGGAAATTCAAACCCTACGGAAAATCAGGCACCCCGGTCAGTGATCTGTTCCCGCACATTGG
>JAYGDH010000596.1:0-9997 GCA_046583055.1 Pirellulaceae bacterium
AACGCAGAAATCCATTACCCCCTGACCTACCCGGAGCCCGACTCATGCGAAACCTTCCCATCCTCTGCCTAGTGCTGGTTCTCGTTAGCGTCGAAACACGAGCCCACGACCTCTGGCTGCTACCCGACACCAACCCCACAGTCGGTGACAAGTTAATTGTGCTGGCCCACCAGGGGATGGATTTCCCCAAGAGCACCAATGCCCTGAGCACGGAAAAATTCTCTCACCGTATCGCCATCGGCCCGGACAACCAGCGCACCACGGCCAAGCCTGCCGGGAAACGCGATGCTTCCGGACTCCTGGAAATCACCGCTACCAAGCCAGGTGTTTACATTTGCGCCGTCCGGACACGCACACGTATCATCACTCTCAAGGCTGCCAAGTTCAACCACTACCTTGTCGTCGATGGGATGCCGCATATCTATTCCCTGAGAGCCAAGGAAAACACGCTCGACCAAGATGGCGTGGAACAGTATTCCAAGTCTCCCAAGGTCCTGGTCAAGCATGGTGACGGGGAAGGTGATCCGTGCCAGGTTGTCGGGCTACCCCTCGAAATCGTCCCCCTCTCCGATCCTTTCCAGCTGAAGGTCGGCAGCACACTGCCCGTGCAGGTGCTGTTCCAGGGAAAACCCCTGGGCAACGCTCACCTTGGCTGGGCCTATCCCGATGAAGGAAACGAACCCCGCGGCACGATCCGGACCGACGCCAAGGGCAATGCGTTGATTCCGCTGGCGCAATCCGGACTCATCACCATTCGCCTCACACACATGACACGCCCCAAGAAAGCGGATCACGAGTGGGAATCCTTCTGGACCACTTTAACCTTCAAGCTACCCTGAATCCGCCAGCTCCGCGAGGCGCATGAAAAACCGGCCACCACGCAGCTCTACGTGGCGACCGGTAAGATCATCCTGGACGTTTACCTGCCAAGGTAAACGTCTATACGCTGAGGATCTCAAATCCCTTGCGACGATCGCGTGCAACAAAGGTCGCAGCCTGGTCGTCACCGAGGATTTTCTCGGCTTGCGGATCCCACTTAATCACACGGTCCAGGCGGGCGGCGAGGGCACTCAGGTGACAGGTACTCATAGCCTGCACGTGGCTGAATGCATCGGACACCGGTAAGCCCCCATCACGAATACAACGATAGAAGTTGTTCTTGTGCCCTTCATAGGGTTTCCCCTTGTAGAGTCGTTGCACATCTTCTTGCGTGTAGAGGTCCTTGTCCCAGTTTTCCTCGATAGGCGTACCCGTGATCTTACCACGGTTAACGAACATCCTACCCTTGGTACCCTCGAAGGTCACACCATTGGGACCATGACTAGTGACATCCATGATGGTGCCTCCAGGGAATTTACACTTCACCGAGAAATCGTGTGAGGTGTTGTACTTATCGTCTTCCTGTGTAAGACCATCTTTCATCTTCACGGGATGTTTAGAGCCACGTCCATCGATTTCCAGCGGCCCCTGGCCGTCACCATTCTGCTGAATCGCCCACTGGGCGATGTCCACGTGGTGAGCTCCCCAGTCGGTGAATTTACCGCCGGAATACTCGTACCACCAGCGGAACTGGTAGTGACATCGTTTTTCACGATAAGCGACCGGCTGCACCTGTCCCTGCCACATGTCCCAGTTCAGTTCCTTGGGAGGCGTCGCGGTCGGGAACGGACCACCCGTGGGCGAGCCGTTAATACCAACCGTGATTTTCTTGATGTCGCCCAGCAAGCCCTTTTGGACCATGTTGACCGCTCGTAAGAACTTGTTACGGTCACTCCGCTGCTGGGTACCAACAAAAAAGATCTTGTCCTTGTGTTTCTGACAGGCCCGGCGAATCAGCTGATTCTCTTCCAGCGTCAGGGTAAGTGGTTTCTGGCAGAAAACATGCTTGCCGGCTTCCAGTGCCTCGATGGCAATCTTGACATGCCAGTGATCGGGAGTCACGACGCTTACCACGTCGATATCATCACGCTCCAGGACCTTACGGTAGTCACCGTACGCATCGGCCTTACCCTTGCCAATGCGACCATCTTTCTTGGCTCTTTCAGCATGCCTGGAATCCACGTCGCAGACCGCCACGATATCGCCAAAACCGGAATGCCCGCGAGCATCTCCCGATCCCATGCTACCGACACCCACGCAACCGATACGAGGCCGATCGTTCTTGGACTGGTTGGCAAACGCTTTCTCGGTCCACGAAAAATACGGAACCGCAGCTGTGGCCGTCGTCAGTGCTGCTGACTTCTTGATAAATTCACGTCGTGTCGTTTGCTTTCGCTGCATCTTAAATACCTCGATCAATTACATGTAGGTAAAACGGTAATGCTCCGATATCGAAGACCCAGTATAAGCGGTTCGAAAAGAAAAAGCAGCTATCCCGGCCCCCCCTGGAAAAGATTTTCCAGGGGCCGATCAACAGGTACACCCTGGCCCCAACGGGCCCGAAACCAGCTGGAATTCGGGACCTTTACTCAGAAAACACCTGCCCACGTCAATCATTTCTGATTACGTAAATGCCGCCGGCGGTCAACTTCTTTGAGCAGCATCTTCCGCAGGCGAATCTGGGTGGGCGTCACCTCCACCAGTTCGTCTTCCTCGATATACTCGAGGGCCATTTCCAATGACAATCGTCGCGGTGGCTTGAGCAGGATATTCTCATCGCTGCCACTGGCTCGCATGTTAGTTAGCTTCTTTTCTTTCATGGGATTCACGGGCAAGTCATTATCCCGACTATTTTCTCCTACGACCATGCCCTCGTAGACTTCATCACCAGGGGCCACAAACATATCTGCTCGTTGCTGCAAACCGTACAGCGCAAAACCAACAGCCTTTCCTGTCGACGTCGAGACCATCACCCCGTTCACTCGTTTGGGTATCTCTCCCTCGATCTCCTGGTACGATTCAAACCGGTGATGCATGACCACGGTTCCCTGCGTTGCGTTAAGCAAGCGTGTCCTGAGCCCAATCAAGCCTCTCGCCGGGATAGAAAACGTGGCACGAGAGTACTCGCCGCGAGCATTCATGTCCATCAGATTTCCCCGGCGGTCACCGACCGCCTCCATGACCGCACCAAACTTGTCCGTGGGCACTTCCACGTTGAGGGTTTCAAACGGCTCCAACTGTTTCCCGTCAACCTCCTGGACAATAACCTGCGGTTTTCCCACGGACAACTCGTAACCCTCGCGACGCATGGTTTCAATAAGGATCGACAGATGCAGCACGCCTCGTCCCGAGACAGCGAATGTCTCGCTTCCCTGCAGAGGTCGCACACGCAACGCCACGTTGCGTTCCAGTTCCCGCGCCAGGCGTTCGCGAATCTGCCGTGTCGTCACGTACTTTCCGTCACGACCGGCGAACGGGGAACTGTTGATACTAAACACCATCTCCAGCGTCGGCTCGTCAACAATCAATCTCGGAAGAGCACGACGATGATCCTTGGCGCAGATCGTGTCTCCGATCTCAACGGAGTCCAATCCCGTCACGGCCACCACGTCCCCTGCAGTCGCCGATTCAACCTGTACTCGACCTAGGTTATTGAAAACATGAAGCTGGGAGATCTTGCTCTCCGTTACCTGCTCATCCGCCTGCAGCAACTCCACGGTAGTTCCCTGTTCCATGGTGCCGGCCTGGATTCGCCCCACGGCGATACGGCCCACGTACTCGGACCAGTCCAGCGTCGTCACCAGCATTTGCAGCGATTCATCTGGCTCGACATATGGACCCGGAACCTGTTCCAGGACCATGTCCAGGAGCGGACTCATCGAATCACCCACCACTTCCGGATCATTCGTGGCATACCCCTCCTTGGCTGTGGCAAACAGAAAGCCAATATCATCCAGTTGCTGATCAATCCCCATTTCCATCAACAACTCGAACGTCTCATCCAGGACTTCCAGCGGCCGCGCGTCGCTCCGATCAATCTTGTTGATAACAATGATCGGCTTCAGGCCACACGCCAGGGCCTTGGAAACCACGAACCGTGTCTGCGGCATCGGACCTTCCGCCGCATCGACCAGGATCACCGCTCCGTCCGCCATGCCCACCACGCGTTCCACCTCACCACCGAAATCGGCATGCCCGGGAGTGTCGATGATGTTAATCTTGACACCCTGGTAAGGTAACGCAATGTTCTTGGCCAGGATCGTGATGCCACGCTCCCGTTCCAGGCTATTACTGTCCAGGATTCGCTCGCCTTTCAGTTCCGCGTCGCGAAACTGGCCGCTCTGTCGCAGCAGGCAATCCACCAGCGTTGTCTTGCCATGGTCAACGTGGGCAATGATAACGATGTTCCGAATATCTTCTCGTCGCATGATCGTATCGCGAAGTAAGCGCTCCAGCAGAAAAGTTGCTCATTATAGCCTGTCGCAAGATTCTGCAGTAGGGCAGTAGAATCGGCACCAGCAGCCAACACTTCCCGTATCGACCGCCAACGTCCACAACTGTGATTAACCACCGGTTTTACCCAACAAACTCGGTAGAAGCCCGCTGGAATCGACTCCCATCACCGGAAACACCGGGCTTCGCAGGAAACGGGACGCCCTAGTCACTTACCTGGGTGAACATGATCAGCCGCACTTCCATCACCTGGCTTCCAGGTTTTTCCAACGCCCGTAACACCAACTCCCCGGTCCCCTCGGACAGCGTCATTCGGCCCATTTTGAGCGGCTGGAAATCCTTCACGTACGATTCCTGCCGAGGCGTGCGGTCCTGGCTGGCACCGATCAACGGCGGATCATAGGCCACTGCCACCTTTGCCCGCACCGCCGGTACGGTCGACACCCGGGGATTATTCATCTTCAGACTCAATTCCACCGTGGAGCCAATATCCTTTGCGGGACAGGCATAGTAAAGCTCCACGTCATACGTGCCACTTTCGGCAACCTCGACATTCCACCTGACGGTATCTTCCAGTTGCGTCCAGTTCCTGAAGTAAGAGCAGTTTGGAAACCGATTGGAACGTTGGATCTTTCCCGTTGCCACGCCGTCACGCGCTGGCATCTGCGTATACTTGAATGTTGAATGCCCGATCAGGAACGGGCGCGGGGGCTGCTTGAGTCCAGGCAGCAATGACTTGCTCCAGGCCAGCTTGGCGCGCTGCAATTCTGCCGTCACCTTGGGATGCTGTACGGCAACATCCTGCCGCTGCCCGGGATCCGTCCGCAGGTCATAAAGATGTCCCTGGTGATCCAGCCGAAAGCGCTGGGTACGCAAGCTGACGCGATCTCGCCAATGGGAGTAAATCATGCGATCCGGCCATTTCCTGGCTTGCCCGGCCAGCAACGGTTTCAGGCTGATGCCATCCAGCGGTTTCTTGCTGGCCACGGGAATCCCGGCCAGGTCAGCCAGCGTCGGCAACAGGTCAATAGCAGCACTGATCTGGGGAATCGTCTTGCCGGCTGCAATTTTCCCGGGCCAACGAATCAACAACGGACTCCGGACCCCACCCTCGTCCGTCGACCCCTTGCGCCCCTTCATATCTCCATTCCAACGTGATCCGTTGGGTCCATTGTCGGAAAAATAAACAATGATCGTTTCTTCCGTGAGATCCAGTTCCTCAAGCTTGGCCACAATTCTCCCCACGTTCCAGTCGATGTTTTCACACATGGCCAGTGCCGCTCGGATATGGGGAATTTTCTCGCGTTTCGGATCGCGATTGTGCATTAACAGCTCCTTGTCCTTGAACTTGTTCCACCACTGACCCGGCACCTGCATCGGAGAATGCGGTGTGTTGTATGGGATATAGACGAAGAACGGCTTCTTACGGTGCTGCTCCATGAAGGCCATGGCCTGCGTGGTCAGATCATCAATGATAAACCCCTTACCTCGAACGATGCGGCCATTGCGCTCGAGCATGGGATCGAAGTAGTTACCCCAATGCCCCGAGCAGAAACCGTAGTATTCCTGAAACCCACGTCCATTGGGATGGTAGGGGTACTGCATCCCGTTATGCCATTTTCCAAAAGCGCCCGTGGCGTAGCCCGCCGCCTGGAACGTCTGGGCAATCGTCATTTCATCCAGGTTGATTCGTTCCCCCCCAGCGGACGTGCTGAAAACACCGCAGCGAGGATGATAACGCCCGGTCAAAAATTCAGCACGTGTGGGTGAACAAACCGGGCAAACAAAAAACCGATCAAACTGGGTCCCAGCCCGCGCCAGTGCATCAATCCGCGGGGTCTCCAGGTTACGGTTACCATTCAGGCTCAGGTCGCCCCAGCCCTGGTCGTCAGTCAAAATAACAACAACATTCGGCCGGCGAGCTGCCTCCACCCATGAAACAGGGCACGCCAACAAGGCGAACAGGGCAATCCAGCTGACGATTCCAAAACGATACCTGGTTTTCATATCAGACTCTCCAATCACAACTTCTCGCAGGCGATTACAGCTCATCCATTATAGGTATTGCCTGCCCAGCGTAACCCCCCGCAGATGACGATCCCTCTCCGTTATGGTAAACATGTGGGCACGAGAAAACACCGTTGCACATGTTCACCAGGAGATCAAACCGATGCTGTCGCTGATCGCTCCCGTCACTAGCACAAGACCGAACTCCGGTCGACTTTTGCTGCTCCTGCTCATCCTTTCCAACTGCCTGCCAATCGCATCTCTGCGAGCCGAATTAAAGTTACCCAATATTTTTGGTGACCGCATGGTCCTGCAACAGGACAAGCCCATTCACGTCTGGGGATGGGAAACTGCCGGTGCAAAAATATCCGTGACCTGGGCCGGACAAACCAAGGCGACAACCAGCAGCCAGGATGGCAAATGGTCGGTCCACTTTGACCCGGTCAAGGCAAGCTTCTCCGGCCGCAAGCTGGTGGTCACAAGCGGCAAGCAATCCCTCACCTTCGCTGATATTCTCGTGGGTGAAGTCTGGCTCTGCGGTGGACAGAGCAACATGGAATGGACTCTCCGCAGCACGCGCGACGCCGACCTGGAAATTGACTCCGCCGACTATCCTGCCATTCGCTTCATCCGACTTCCCAAGGTCGCTCGACTCAAACCCCAGCAGGATTTCCCGGTGGAGAATCCGGAAAACCCGGTTGGCAACTGGCGACTGGCCACCACCGAGCAGGTCGAAAACTGTACCGGAGTCGGTTACTATTTTGCCCGTCGCTTACACCGGCACCTGAAAGTTCCCATCGGCCTGATCGATACCTCGTGGGGCGGCACGATGGCCCAGCACTGGGTCTCCCGGGAAACACTCACGCCCATACCGGAAATGAAACCCTACCTCGATCAATTCACAGAAAAACTCCAGGCTTGGACCGACGGGGGGGAAGAAGAAGGATCACAAAAACGCTTCCAGGCCGATCTCAAGACCTGGGAAGCGAAGGTAGCCGAAGCACGCGGCAAGAATGAACGCCTGCCGCGCAAGCCAAACGCCAATGCCTACCTGGACCCGGCAAGCCAGGGGCAACCAGCTGGCATGTACAACGGCCTTATCGCTCCGCTGGCCCCCTTCACTCTACGAGGGGTTATCTTCTACCAGGGAGAAAACAATTCCTTCGCCGAGTCCTGGAAACCCTTTTACCGAACATTTCCAGCAATCATTTCAGAATGGCGAAAGGCCTTCGACAATCCAGAGATGCCCTTTGCTATTATCCAGATTGCCGGCTGGAGCACCCGCCGCAGCATGACCTACGACATGAACCACCACACCAACATCATCCGTGAGATCCAATTCAACACATGGCAAGAAACACCCGGGACCGGGCTGATCGTCACCTTCGACACCAATTCTAACGGCAGTATCCACCCCCAGCGCAAGTTGCCCGTTGGGCAACGAACCGCTCGCTGGGCACTCGCGGAAGTCTATCAGGTACAGGACAGCAGGAGCCGAAGTCCCCTTGCATGGCGAGGGCCGGTCTACAAGTCCTTCACCATCGAGAAAGACAAGGTGACCCTCTCCTTTCGAGAAGGAACCAATCGTGGATTGCGACTGGACAAGGATGTAGAAATCGGTTTCTACATCGCCGGCGCGGACCGCATCTTTCACCATGCTCGTGCCCGGATCATCAAGGATAACCAACTGCAGGTCTGGAGCGACGACGTACCCCAACCCGTCGCCGTACGTTATGGATGGTCGAACCTGCCCATGGGTGGGCTGATGAATTTCCGCGAGCTACCCGCCTACCCGTTTCGAACCGACAAGTGGCCACTGACCCCTCATCAATCCACCGGTTCCTACCTGGCAAAATAAACCCGCACGCCGTATCCCAGACCTAGGCGGTCAGTGGCAGCTGGTAACTCTGCTGCCCGCCGACTCCCTCGATCAACAGCTGATCTGCAACCGTTACCCGAGCAAAACTGGCTTTCCAGTGAGTTGCTGCCATCGTGATGTAGTGTGTACCCCCGTAGACGGTCCAGCGACTGCGGTGCTTGTGACCAAAGAAACAGGCCATCACCTTCCCATCAGCGGCCAACAACTGCCGAATCTTCCAGCCGTTATCCACGTAAGAGGTCTCCTTGCCAACAGGTGGAAACGGGACGTCCCCCCCTTCTCCCGAACCGTCGACCGGCGTGTGATGAAGTTCCTCATGACAGAAGACGAGCTTTGGCTTGGACCGATTGTCGGTAAGCGTCTTCTGCAACCAGCGCTGCTGAACGGGATCCACGTAGTACCCACCCTCCACGCCGTCATGTCCTTTCCTGGGCGCCGCCTCATCGGCAGCATTATTTGCATCCAACACGATTACATGGATCCCCCTGGCATCAAACGAATAGTAACGGTGGGGCGTAACGGTGGCCTGTAGAAACTCCTGCTTCGTTATATCCTCACCCGCATGGCCACGTCCCACCAGGTCAGCGGCCGTGATCTTTTCTTCCCCACCGCGAATCCAACCCACATCGTGGTTTCCAATCACGTGGTAGCGAGGACACGGCACCTGCGCAAAAACACTGACATGATGCTTTAGTGCCTCCAGTTGCCCATCGTGCATGGCCTGGGTTGTAGTCCCTTCCGCAATCTGGCACCCAAAATCCCCCAGGTCGATGGCAAAATCCGGACGCCAGGACTTCATCGCTTTCACGAAGTCAAGAAAATTGTCCTCGTGGCCAGCAGTGTTCCGACCCAGCAAATGAGGATCGGCGTTCAAGCCAAATCGCAAACGCACCGCACCCAACGACCTTTCGGTGGCAACCAACCCGGACGCCGCCTGTTGCCCGACATGATCTATCGCCGCTGCTACCGGCAGCATCTTCAGCAAGGTCCTCCGATCGATTGAACCGACGATACTCGTACCACGCACAGCATTACTCCTCCAACAACGATCCCACGGGGGCCGACAGTGTTCTACTTCAAGGTTCCTGGCTACGACAAGCCTTTTCCCCCGGCGATCTTGAATCACGCCCCTCTGATATTTCTTCACCCACTAAAAACCACGCATATTCCCTTATTTAAGGTAGCTATCCCCCTGAAAAACAGTGTTTCCCTACGCCCCTCAACCAAAATCTAAAAAAAACCGTGAACAAACCGTTTCTAGTTCGTTACCACATTGTCCCCACAACATGGCTGAAAAGATCAGTCAATCAAACATATCTAGACAAAAGGGTAAAACAATGAAAAATCGAAAATCCATCATCTCGCACCTTACCAAGACTTCTTGCGGCAACAAGAAACGAAATCCTGCACATAACATCAGGCAAAACACTTCCTTCACACCACACCTTGAAAACCTGGAAACCAGGGACCTACTTGCGACCGTCCCAGGCCTAGACATGCCACCTCTGAAGCCCCTGGGCATTTCCGAAGTGTCAGAGATCGGAACTGATAACGGCGACCTCGAGCAAATCGCCAACAGCCAGCAGAACGACGCCGCTTACATCAAGTTCGATGGCATCATGGCCGGACCCGATACCGACGCCCTCGAAGGAATCGCTAACAGCCAGCAGAACGACGCCGCTTACATCAAGTTCGATGGCATCATGAGCGGAACCGATAACGGCGACCTCGAGCAAATCGCCAACAGCCAGCAGAACGACGCCGCTTACATCAAGTTCG
>JAYGDH010000653.1:0-6184 GCA_046583055.1 Pirellulaceae bacterium
GACCGGTCGCGGACGAGTTGGACGGGCATGTTGGTAATACGTCCGCCCGGTCGCACGACATGGAACCTTGCCTGGTTGGTTCCCATGCTCAGGTAATCGGCAATCAGTAGGAACTGGTTGACGTTGGAACGATAGCCGGCGTCCCAGCGAACCTTGGAGAATTCCAACATGAGCTGACTGTCGGTGAAATATTGGTTGGCCAGGGTGGCAAATGCTTCCTGGGGAGACTCCAGGAAAAATCGTACGTTGCCACGCAGGTAAGCACGGTCGAAATCCTGTTTGCCATCAAAGTATGTTTTCCAGGCAGTGGACCAGCTTTTATCGTTGCCGTCCCAGTTCCCGGCAGCTCGAAACCTGGCCCTGGTGGCAGTCCAGTCGATGCCACGAGAACGAGGCCTTTGATAGATCACGTCGGGACCGGCGGCCTGGTCAAGGTTTTCAAATTTTCGTTCGTGCAACTCGGGCCGGGTCCGTTTTCCTACCGTGTCCAGCATGTTATGTGCCAGTTCGTGGGCCAGGCAAATCAAGTAAACATCGGTGACTCCTCGCCGTGGAGAATCTGCCGCAAAACTGTTTTCTGGCCTGCCCAGCGGCAGGGCAAAGATGTTGATTCCTGAACGCGACTGGATCCGGTGCGATTTGATGGCGGGGCCCAGCCAGTCCGCTACGGTGATCGTTTCAACGTCCCAGCTGGCGGTCGGAATCGACATCATCAAGGTGTGCATGGCCGTTAATTGTTCCGTCGAGGCGGTATCGTTGTCGATGAACAGCACGCCGAAGTCGACCAGTAGCTGCTGGTAACCACCGTGGAAACCGAGGACTTGGGCTACCTGTTTGCGGTGTGCGGGTGAATCAGGCAGGCTTTCCAGGAGCACGACCCAGAATTGAGCAGCCAGCAACGGTAATGCTGGCGATGCTTCCAGGTCAAAATGTCTGCGCTGTAAATAGCGCGGGTGTTCCCTGGCGAGGCCGGCCAACTGCTGGAACAGGTCCTGCCGTCGGGAAGCGGGGACGAGGTTACCGGCGATATCGGATCGCAGCGAGTTGAGCAGGCCAAAGGCCTGGTCCCGGATCGACTGGTTGTCGTTGAGAATACGATCCAATTCATTTCGGTGTTTGCTGAAAAGATTACGCAGCTGTGCCAGGTGCGTTCGGTAGCTTACACCGGGCATCATGAAGATCCGGCCGTTTTTACCACCACTCACCAGGTCCAGAACCTGGTCGCCGTTCAGGTCTGCCAGCTCCGGGGTGGTGTCGTCATTGTTCAGGTCGCGTATGTTCAGGCCCTTGCCGTTAGCAGCCCAGAGCAGCGGTTTGCCTTGATTTAAGAGGGGAGTATCTTTTGTTCCCTGGTTCAGGAACAGCACGACGCTTCCCCAGTTGGTGCCCAGCAGCAGATCCAGTTGGCCGTCCTGGTTGAAATCGAGGATACGTGGATGAGAATTGTAAGCGCGCGTGATGCCGTGGAAAGACTCGCCGGGACCAAAGCTCGGTTGGACCTTACTTCCCCGATTGGGATGCCAGACCAGCTGGCCGCCAAACGCTCCCGTAACCAGGTCCAGCAGGCCATCATTATTCCAGTCAGCGATGTCGAATCGCCCCTGGCATCCTTTCTGGACCGTGAACGACTGGGGCGTTTCCGCGAATCGCGGGCGGTTGGCCCGGCCCACGTTCTCGTGAATGGAAACCTGGTTGTCCGAATGGCTGACCAGCAGGTCCGGCAATGAATCTCCGACGACGTGAGCAAGTGCCAGGCCGGTGTAGGAAGTGCCCCAGCGTTGCCGTTTTCCGGCTGTAATGGCTTCCTTGACCGCCAGCGTTGGTCGGCGGGTTGCTGGCGTATTTCGGAACAGCCAGAGTCGACCGTCGCCACCGCCTACCAGTAGGTCTGTGTCACCATCCCGGTCCCAGTCGTAGCATCGCGTGGTAGCATGGCTGCCGATTTGAATCGTGGACTGATTTGCTGCCAGTGCCACGGCCGGACGGTAGGACATTGTGGGTAAGAGGGTGGCATCATCGGCCTCTTGCGCCCGGGCGGTGTCCGTGCTGAAACCAGCGAGGATCATCAGTCCCAGCAGATATTTCGGGAGTTTGAATTCACCGTTCATGATAGTAACAATCTGTTGTTCAAAAGAGATGCCGCGGAGAAATCTGCTGGTTTTCGTGCAAGTTGCCTAGGGCGAGAGTTTCGCTGGAACACTGCCGCTGCCGGTTGACTTGCCAGCCAGTACCCAGGCCAGGTTAAAGCGAGCCACGGTAGAACCTCCCTTGGGACCGCCCTCGAAGTGCAGGTAGATCCAGCCCTCGCTCGGTGTGCCCGGACGGCCGGAGGTGAGCGAGGAGTAGGCATGGCGTCCCTCGTAGAGCAGTCGCTTGATGGGCCATGTTTTTCCACCGTCGAAGCTGGCCCAGATGGTGCCATGGTCACGACCGCTGGGGCTGTCACAATTGCTGTACAGCAGGATGTCCTGACCCTGGACAGCTAATCGCGTGAGGCCGCCCATGCAGCCGTAATTGGTGTTCTGGGGGCCATCCGGAAGCACTTCGCAGAAGAGCAGGTCTTTCCAGGTCTGCCCACCGTCGCTGCTCGTGGCAGTCCAGCGGCGGCGTGGGTTTTTACCCTCGGGTGCCCAGTGTCGCCGGGAGTTGTAGTAAATGGTTCCATTGGAAAGTTCGGCCAAGGTCGCTTCGCCAGTACCATTGGCTGGAAACGGATCGCTGGTCTTCCACGTCTGGCCCCCGTTGTCGCTGTAGATGGCGTTGGTGTAATGCTGGGGCCAACGGGAGCGCTCGTTCTTGCCGGCGTAGAAGCGGGCCGGCCGGATCAGTCGCCCCTTGTGTTTGCCGTGTCGCAGTGTAATGCCATGTTCGTTCATGTGCATCGAGGGCTGGTTCCCCTTGGAGTCAGCCTGGATCGTGACGTCGATTTTCTGCCAGCTTTTTCCATCGTCGTGGCTGCGGTAAACAGTGATCGGGGCCGGCGGATGTCGGTCTTCCACGAAGGCGATGATGTCACCGCTGGTCTCGTCAACGGTCAGCCCGCCGGTCTGGAAGCCAGGCCTGGCAATGACAATTTCTTTGCCCCAGGTCTTGCCTCCGTCCTCGCTGCGACAGGCTCGCACGTGGCTGGTTCCCCACGTTGCCACCACCGTTCCCTTCATGGTGACCACGATATTGCCGAATCGCTCGCCCTTGAAAACCTGTTGCATTTCAAGGGTAGGTTTCCCCAGGTGAGGTTCCAGGGGACCTTCTACCTCGGCGGCTGCCAGGGAAACTGGCAGGTAAAGAGCGCATAGTGAAAGCAGGCTTGCGGAAGTGACTCGGGTCATGGTCTTTCTTTCTTTTGCTGGAACTGGAATGAATAAAGGTCGGCATTCTTCATGATAAAGCGGAGGCGAATGGTCTTTCCGTTGAGCTGGCTGGTATCAAGCTGCTGCTTCCATTGCACCGGGTGTGCAAGGTGGTCTCCTGTTATCTCCCTGGAATCGGTCAATGAAAAGCCGGGGATAGGCTGACCCTGGTGGTCCTGGATTTCGACTCGCAGGCTCCCGTTCACCTCGCTGGCAAAGTTGACTGCCAACCGGTTGCCCTGGGCGACGAATGGCTTGGTGACGATGGTCCCCGGTTGGTTTCCTGCTCGGAGTCCGACGAAGCCGTCCAATCGTAGCGTGGCCAGTCCAATGGCGTGATCACGTTCAAATACTACCTTCGGCGTACCATGACGTTCGTTTGCGCCGCCATAGTAAATCCAGTGCTTGTCCTGGTGCGTGATGATGCTGGAGGCGGGCAGTATCAGGTCCTTGTCAAATGCCCCGGCTGGGCCACGCGGTACGAGGGGCTGGCGCGCATAGACCCACCGCAGGTCCCAGGAATGGCCGTCCCGACTGGTAGCAATGTAGTAATTCATCACGTCTCGTTCGTGACGTGTTTGCTTGTCAGTGACGGTCCCCTCGCTGATATCTCCCGGGTAATCATAGACGGAGAGGATCAGGAAGTAGACGGACTCGTGGATCCAGTAGGTCTTGGCATAGACTTGCCGACGCTGGTATTCCGTTTTTCCTTCCTGGTCAAAAATCCACTGCCGGGTCAGTTTCCAGTTCCTGGGATCGCTCTTGATATCGGCATTCGTCATGCTGCGTGTGCCACGGACTTCTCCGTCGCCACCAGGTGTACCAAAGTCGGTGCGGGTTGAAAGTCGGTACTTGTTGATCAGGGGGTCCCAGAAGATCTGGTTATAGGTGTCTGCAGCGCGATGAGTGATCGGCTTACCGTTGTTGTAGGGATGCCAGCTGATACCGTCGGCGGAATGAGCAATGCCGGCAGCCATGCCGGGAGCATCGTAAGCGCCCTTGTAGCGGTGCCCGGGGTCTTTGTCATGCGGGTCGATCTCGACCGAGAGCGTGAAGTCGCCGGCAAAATTGAGGCCTGTTAATTTCGCTTGTTTTGTAAAATGAATGCCGTCGTTGGATTCAGCCAGCCCGTAACCCGTTTTGCCATGCTCGCGGTACCAGAGCTTGAATCGTTGCTGGTCATAGAGCACCGTGCCGTAGAAGCGACCGTCGGTAAAAACGGGTTTGCCGTTATTTGCCTTCGTGACTTGTCCCAGTTCACGCGTGACCCTGATCATCCGATCGATAATATAATCGTCGACCAGCAATTGCTTGTGAGTGCCAATGTCGAGAGGTTCGGCAGCCTGTAGGATCCCCAGTGGTATCAATGCCAGGGCCGCGCACGTGCAACGAATCGGCAGCATGGTATCGAGCGCTCCGTGAGGAGGGGGCCAGGAGACACGGGACCCGACCGCCGGGCGGCAACGTTTAGTCCCATTTTCGAACGACATTGTATGGCAGGAATGCCGGCAGGTCCATGATTTCTATCGCCCGGAAGGCCGCTTTACCCGTTGGCCATAGTCCGTTTTACCGGTTTGCGTGCACTCCAGACGCAGAGGCCCGAGATGATGGGCAGCACCAGGAAAATCCAGAGGCCCAGGTTATAGCTGCCCGTTTGTTTCTCGGACCAGGCCAGGGGCAAGGGGCCCAGTCCGGAAGCGACCACCATAAATGCAAGGGCAGCTCCACAGACCGCCCCCTGGTTCTTGCGACCGTAAAAATTTATCCAGGTAACCTGGCCAGCCGTGCGCATGATGCCACCAAACATCCCCATGATGATGGCATAGAGGATGGCCGTCTGTGGTGTCGGCAGGTAAATGAGCAGCAGCGTATCGATGGCAAGCAGTAACATACTCAATGACAGGATCTTCTCGGCGGGTAGCCGGTCGGTGAGATAGCCGAAAATCAACGTGGAGCCGATTCCTACACCTGCCTGGAGTGAGATCAGGTTGATCGCAAAGGCGCGGGATACGTCATGGGCGCCCAGCAACGCTACCTGGTGGAACATCAGACCGGTTCCGACCATCGCGGACGTGGTGCCAACGGTCAACAGCTTCCAGAAAGTCGGATTGCGCAGGGCCTCGGCCCGCGTCCACGAGGGTTCATTTCCAGGTTGGTCAGCCCGTTGCGTGTTTTCCTGTGAAAAGCTCAGGTCCGGGAAGAGGCCGATGGCCTCAGGCCGATTGCGGATCAAGCAGAGTGGCGGCAGGATCATCAAGATCCATGTAAGTGTCGCCAGTAACATCCAGGCATGCCGCCAGTCGAACTCATGGATATCCTGGTTGACGAGGACCGGTACGGTCATCGTGGAAAGTGCACCGCCGATACCAATCAGTCCGATCGCCAGGCCCCGACGTTTCTGGAACCACTCTCCTATTAACCAGTTGGAGAAAAGAGGAAGCATCCCCTGTCCAAAACAACGCAGCATCAGGAATCCCAGGTAGAGTGAGGCCAGGCTTTCCAGCCGTGACATCCAGGTACAGGCCAGGCCCAGCAGAACTCCGGCCACGGGCATCATGATGCGGGCACCAAAGCGATCCACGAGGCTGCCACTGATCGGTAACAGGCAACCAGCCAGGAGGGTTCCTACCAGGTACGCCAGGGAATAATCGGAGCGGTCGATGTGTGGCAGGTCGGCCAGCATGGGATCGACCATGGCACTAATACAGTACGTTTGGCCTGGTGCCGACATGTAATGCCCGGCTGCCGCCAGCAGGATGATCAGGATGCCGTAATGAAGGCCCCGGCGTGTCCGAGTTGCAGGAGCTGGGGGGATGGAAGACGACAAGATCGCA
>JAYGDH010000064.1:0-5298 GCA_046583055.1 Pirellulaceae bacterium
TTGTCGAAATTCCCATTTGGTGGCGTACTGTTCTCCCATCCCGATCGGTACACTCACCTGCTGATTCAATTTCCGCAGCGCCTGGGGACTCTCGCTGCGCACCGGATCCTCGACGAAAAACGGATCGAACGGTTCAATCCCTCGGCAAAACCGAATGGCCTCGGCCGGATCCAGCCGGGTATGGACATCCACGATCATCTCGATATCGGGTCCCAGCGCTTCCCGAACAGCAGCAAATTCGGCGATCCCGTTACGCACCGCCGCCCTGGGATCGAGAATATCTCCATCGCTGGAGAAATTGAAACGAACGAATTTCCAGCCTTCCTCCACTTTTCGCACGGCATCGGCCACCAGTTCCTCGGTCGTCTCACCATCCACGTGGGGATAACAGACAACGCGATCGCGAACCTGGCCACCCAGCAGTTCGTAGAGCGGGACTCCCAGTGCCTGGGCCTTGATATCCCAGAGGGCAATATCGATCGCACTGATCGCAGCGGCACCAATCCGGCTGGCCGGAAAAAATCCACAGCGCAGCATCACCTGCCAGAGGTGCTCGGTGCGCATCGGATCCTGCCCCAGCAAGCTGGGCCGTAGCGCTTCCACGAATCCTGCCATGGCCTGTTCACGCCAGGTAATGCCTCCCTCACCGACTCCACGCAGTCCCTCGTCTGTCTCGACGACGACGAAAAAGAAATTCCGCTGATCTCCCACGATCACCGGTTTCACGGCTGATATTTTCACGACACCCTCACCCTTCTAACTCGAACATCTGCATCAACTTCATTCCTCCAGCACGTGCTCGTTCTCTTGCTCGCCAGCTTCCTCTCCCGATTCATCCGCCAGGGTCTTGGTGCAATCGATAAACAACCAGGACAACGAGGAAATCAGGTAGATACCACCGAGCATGATGAACAGCATTGTCCAGCCACTGCCATATTCCTTGTTTGTAAAACCAAGCACCAGCACATGGGAACCGGGATCCTCGTTCCAGAGGATGGTCAGGACTCCATTACGCTGCTTGATCTGGGCACTTGCCGGGAAAGAACCTTTTTCCACGAAGTTGCCGTCTTCATCAAATGCAATCTTGCCCAGCAACTCACCATCTTTTTCAATCTGTCCCGCCACTGCCGAAACAATATTCTTTTGTGCCAGCTTGTAGTGCGTACGATACTGGTCTCCTTCCGCGGTCGCCACGGCGACCGGTTGTGCCCTGGCACTCTCGATGTCGTTTAGTTCGGCAAAGCTCTCGATTACCAGGCCCATCGTGGGTCCAGCAACGAAACCAGCAATCGATCCCATCGTATTAATACAACCAAAGACCGAGGCGGTATTGCGACCGGCAATGTCAGTGATCGAACCCCAGACGGCAGGCTGGCTCCAGTCGCCAAAGAACTTGACCAGTGCAAAGACCAACACGATTGCCAGTGCCGAATCAAAATTCAGACTGACAAAAATGAAGACCGTCGCCAGCATCTTCCCAATCAAGCCAATACTGCTGCGCGACCAGCGTCGATTGCCCGTCTTTTGAATCAGCCAGTTCTGGAGTGTGCCGCCCAGCATGCCACCGACCGCTCCACCAATCAGTGGTAGTGCCGCCATCCACCCGGCACCTCCGATTTCCACGTTCTTGGTGGTTAACAGGAAAAAGGGGATCCAGTAGACAAAAACATTGTCAGCATAAGCACTTGTGAATTGCTGAATAAAGAACCACCGCATGTTTCCACTTTTGAGAACCTGCGACCAGCGCAACCGGGAACCGGTCGCCAGGTCTCTATCCGAGGTCTCCCCCCTGATCAGGTCCGCTTCCGCGTCATTGGACCAGGGATGTTCCTGGGAGGAATTACGGAACAGGAACAGGAACAAGACCGCAAACAGGACACCGATTACGGTCAAAATCAGGATCGCCGTCCGCCAGGGCATTCCCAGGGATCCAAGCATCCAACCCAGCAGGATAAAGCAGACCGCTCCACCTCCTCGTCCAAAGAAAGTCGCGATCCAGGCCTGCAGGGTGGTTCGAATGTCATCCGGAAACCAGAGCTTGGAAACCTTGCTGAGCGTGGGGTAACAACCGGCCTGGGTCAACCCGAACATGCCACGTGCCGCCAGGATACCACCGTAACCCGTGGCCAACACGATCGCCCCCATCGAGAGCGACCAGAGCATCATAATTGATCCCAGCAGGACATGGGGGCCAAACCAGTCGCAGAGAATCCCGGACGGAATCTGGCCCAGGGCATAGGTAGCACTAAAAATGCTGTCCAGCGTTCCCAGCTGGGTCGCGTCCCATTCAAATTCGTCACTGATGTCTTTCTTGACCATTCCCCAGCTATAACGGTGCAGGTAGAGCACGAAAGAAATACAGCAGGTCAGGGCAAAGATCAGCCAGCGAATCTTCGTGGGGCGTTCCTGCAACGGGTCCAGGGAGGCAGCCGCAACAGGCATCTCGGATTGATTCGAATCGTTCTCCACGTCAAACTCCTAAGCAGTGATTTTATTCTTCTGCTGAAGCCCCGTCTTTCCACCTAACTTGTGAGTCATTCCTGCATCGTAGTAGGTGGCACGAGGAAAAGAAACCCATGCCCGTAACGATCGAAAAAATACGCTGTATCCAGACCGCCCCTGCCGGTATTCGGCTGGTTATCGTCAAGGTGGAAACCAGTGAACCGGGACTTTACGGGCTGGGTTGCGCTACCTTCACGCAGCGACCGCTGGCCGTGGTCGAGGCCGTGACCCAGTACCTCGATCCGTTTCTGCGCGGTCGCGACATTAATCAAGTCACCGACATCTACCAGGCAGCCAACATGAGTTCCTACTGGCGCAACGGCCCGGTCCTCAACAATGCCCTCTCCGGCGTCGACATGGCCCTCTGGGACCTCAAGGGAAAACAGGCCGGCATGCCGGTGCACGATCTGCTCGGTGGCAAATGCCGTATGGCCGCGCCGGTTTATGTCCACGCCAGTGGCAATACCATCAAGGAAACCTGTGACCGCGCCGGCGAACTCTGGCAGCAGGGATTCCGACACGTCCGCCTGCAGGTCGCCGTCGACGGCCAGGCCACCTACGGAACCAAGTCCGACCTGCAAGTTGCGGCGGAAATTGACAGCCCCACCAATCCCCACAACTTGTTCGAGCCAGCCGACTACGTTCGCCTCGCTCCCCAACTGTTTGAACAGGCCCGAACCCAACTGGGCGATGAGATCGAACTCCTGCACGATGTGCACGAGCGACTGCCAGGACCACTCACCCTGCAACTGGCCAAGGACCTGGAACCGTACCGACTGTTCTTCCTGGAAGATTCCCTCCCGCCGGAAGAGATCGACCACTTCCGCCTGCTTCGCCAGCACACGCATATCCCGATCGCGATGGGGGAACTGTTCAACAACCCCAACGAGTTTGTCCCCCTGGTCAAGGAACGGCTGATCGACTTCATCCGGATTCATCTTTCCCAGGTCGGAGGACTCACGCCTGCCTGGCGGATCGCCAACCTGTGTGAGTTTTTCGGCGTCCGCACCGCCTGGCACGGCCCCGGCGATACGTCACCGGTCGGTCACATGGCCAACCTGGCCCTGGACCTGGCCTGTCCTAACTTCGGCATCCAGGAATTGATGTTCATGGACGAGAACACGCAAGCCGTCTTTCCCGGCTGCCCGGAAATCCGTGACGGCCAGATGTGGCCCAATGACCAGCCCGGCCTGGGCATCGACATTGACGAAGAAGCGGCAGCCCGTTTCCCCTATCCCGATCATCCCTACCAGGGTGCCTGGCCTGCTATTCGTCGTCGCGACGGTGGCATCGTCAAACCGTGAGTAAACGAGAAACATCCGCTAGGAAAGCCCGTAAAGCCTGACCGCGTTGTCATGCAACAATTTCTTCTGGTCGACCAGGCTGCGCTCGGCAATGACCTCCTTGAGAGCATTAACCCACTGCAAGTAGGTAGCCGCGATCCGGCAGACGGGCCAGTCACCTCCAAACACGACGCGATCCGGTCCAAACTGGTCCAGGCAGTGATTGATGATGGGAGCCAGGTCCTCCGAGCTCCAACCCTCGGGTGCCCTGGCCACGACCCCGGAGATCTTGCAGATCACGTTCTTGCGCTTGGCCAACGCCTCGATACTGCGACGCCAGGGATCGGCCTCGTGCCAGGGTTCTTCGGCCCCGGCAGCTTTCGATTTACTAAACGCCTTGGGATCGGCATTACCACAATGGTCAACGATGAATCGCGTGTCGGGGCACTGGTCGGCCAGCTTGACACCGTCACCCAGCTCGGTGGGTCGTATGCAAATATCGTAGCTTTTACCCAGGCGACCGAGTAACTGCATCGACTTGACGAATTGCGGTTGCAGGCAGAGTCCCTGCTTGGTCTCCGGGGGATGCAGTACCTGTCGTACCCCCTTGATGTAAGGGCTGTCCTTGTAACGCGTGATGTAGGCTGCAAAGCCGGCCGAGTTCGGTCGTCCGGAAATAACGGCTGCCGCCGTCGGATGATCCGAGTTCCTGGAGAGCCGAATGACGTGCTCGGCTTCCTCCACTTGCTGTTTGGGATCCACGTCCACTTCCATGTAGACGGCTTTCACCACGTTCAAACCACGGGTTGCCTTGAGGAAGTGTTCCGTCGTGTAACTCTTGCGCAGCACCTCGGGAGCTCCACCCAGCCAGGGCGGCGTGAACTTGGTCAGGTCCCAGAGATGCTGATGCGTGTCAACAATCGGTAAGCGAGAAGCTTTGACGGGACGTCGACCACGCCGCTGGAAAGGTCCCACTGCCTGTGCACTACCTGACGCCAAGAGACCGGCTCCGACACAACCAGCTTGCAGACCACGGTGGAGAAAATCACGGCGTGTGATAGTCATGACACAAATTCCTCGCTAAAGAAGACAAAAATAAATAATTTCTCAAAGGGCCCCTGAAGGCTTCCTGATTAGACCAGATGAAAAACGCTTGTCACAGTCCCTGGCGCCTTGCTAGACTTAAAACTGCACTGATCGAGAACCTTTCCGAACGGGCCGCATCATCCATGTCTCCGTACCCGATTCGTCAAATCAAGCAGCTGGAATCTGCCGTCAGCCGTCACAGTCGCCGTGAGGTACTGCGGCTCGGATCCGCGGGCCTGCTTGGTCTCAACCTGCCTCACCTGCTGCAGGCACAGCAGTCCGCAGTAACCAAGACGATTGCTCCCCGCGCTGATGCCTGCATCGTGATTTTTCTCAACGGTGGTCCCAGCCACCTCGACATGTGGGACATGAAACCGGACGCCCCGGCAGAAACCCGGGGCGAATTCAAACCAATTGCCACTTCCCT
>JAYGDH010000107.1:0-8162 GCA_046583055.1 Pirellulaceae bacterium
CGACGCTCTTCCGATCTGACCACCGTGCCCAACAGGCCAACCATGGGGGCGATATTACCAATCACGGAAAGATACTCGATCTTGCGATACAGGCGAGCTGACTGTTCAGCCGTAGCATCCTCCAGGGCTTTCTCGACAGCGGCCCACCCTCCTTCCACCTCGGCCAGGCCGCTCAAAAGAACAAAGGAAAGCAAGCATGGTTTTTCACGACAGAGGGCTTCCGCTTCACCGACCTTACCCTGGGCCAGCAGCTCACGAAATTTTTCCCCTACGCCAGCTGGCACAATTTCCCCCCTGCGCAAGGTCATCAGTTGTTCAAAGACGAGGTAAGCAGCGGTCATGGAAAGTCCCAGTAGCAGAAGAATGATCAGGAATCCTGGCCAACCTCCCGAGAAAACGATCTGCACGAATCCCCGGGGACTTTCCGATGACGATGATTCCTCGCTGCCGGCAGAACTGCCCGTTTCCCCCTGGGCAACCAGGAACAGGCCCGCGTCAGGACCGGCCCACGCGGACTGATCCAGGAGCCAGCCCGAGGCCAGCACCGTCATGATGGCAACGGCCAGGTGGATACGTCGCGGTGAGTGGTGGTAATCGTGGACCATGGGAGGTTCATCCTGGTATGAAAACGGTTAGTTCGCGGAAGCCGGTTTTTTCGGGGTTGGACTGTCGGACCGATCCTGCTGTCTCAGCCAGCGCTGGGCCTGCCCAGCGGCAATCGTATTGGTATATCGTCGTGCAATTTCCTGGTAAACATTACGCGCCTGGCGAGAACGCTTCAAGCGATCGAGTTCCCGGGCAGCGCCAAGCAGGGATTCTGATGATAAATGAAAATGGCGTGGGTAATTAATCGGAACCCTCATCCAGGACACGATGGCTCGATCATGTTGTTGAAAACGGCTGAATCCAGTAGCCAACAGGTAATAGGGGCCAGCTCGCAGCTTCACCGGTAGCCGTAAAAGTTGTTGTTCCCACTGGTTCAATCCCTGCATCGAGACGGTCGCCTGCTGCGTACGCCACAATTGAAATTCTGCCAACAGCGCGATACGAGTATCTTCCTGCGTGGCCAGTTGTTTCAAGACGTCAATCGCCAGGCTCCGCTGGGAGGTCCCCAGCAGCCAACTGGCGCCCATCAAACGCGAGGCAGCAGACGCGGAATTGGTTAACCATACCTGCGCCTGTCCTTCCAGCGGCAGGGACACTGTTTGCTTTCCCCAGTTCAGGGGTATTGCCTGGAAATAGAGCGTTTGTGGATCACTGGCCAGGACCAGTTTCAGAAACGCATCACCGGCCTGTTCGATCAGTCCCAGCGACTGGTAGCACCAGACCCACTGGGCCAGGATTTCTTGTCGTACCCACTGCCGGGTTTCTTCCTTGACGGCCTGCTGGTAAGCCACCAGGGCCTGTTCAAACTGGTGTTCTGCCAGCAATTGATCGCCACGAATGTGCTGCTTCGTCCGAGAGGTCTGGATCTTTCGCACCCGGCTGGAAGCAATCTGTTCCTGTTGCCCACCGACTCGTTGGAGCGTCAGGAATCGGCCATTGTAATCGATGACACGTCCCGAGATCGTTTGTTGCTGACCCGTGGTTCGCTGAACAATGTCTACCCTGTCCGGCCTGGCATCCTGGGCCCCACATGGTTGAACCAACATCCCGAGGCTGGCCACCCCGCAACCCAGCAGGCCCAGTGCACAGGCATTCCAGCAGGGTCGCTGCGGGGCAACGACCCTTGCCAGGGTACGAATCCACGTACCCAGCTGGCTTTGGCAAAACACGACTTTCATACGAACCTGGTTCCTTGTCAGCGGCGCGGACTGAGCCCACGACGACTAGGGAGTTAATCGAGTGACGTCGACATACGTATGTTGACCCCCGTTGGAGCGAGCCAGCCGCTGGAGGAAATTATTACTGACCTGCGAAGGACCCGCACCGAACTCGATTGCATGAATACTGGCCCCCACCCGTTGATTCGCCCGCTTGATTTTCTCGAGTTCGAGAGGAGTCATGCGTGGTTCTTCAGCATCCGTGAGAAAGAAAATAACATCGGGTTGCATCCGGATGGCCAGTAGCAGCGCGTCCAGGTGGCGGGTGCTGCCATCTGCCACGACACCACGAACCCACCGCTCGGCAATTTTCTTGGTAGCAGCGTCCGCAAACAACATGCGAGCGGTCGACAGCGATCGCGGATTAAATACCGCTGGTCGATCCGCATAGAACACGATCTGGAACTGGTGTGCACTTCCCAGGTCGGCCAGGCTGGCCAGCAACTGGGCCTTGGCGTTTGCCAGCGGTTTTCCCTGGAAGCCCGCCATGCTTCCGGAACGATCAAACACGTAAACAAACCGAGTTCCTTTTCCCTGCAGGCCAAACACGCCAGTCTGCACTGCTGCTTCAGCGGTTCCAGGACGATTGGGAAGCGAGATTGATCCATCCGTGATAGGCAAGTCAAGGGCACCGCCGAGGCCGGTTCGCGAGGTACTCGCTACCGGAAGACTGCCCGGCAATGCCAGGTCCCTGGTAGCCGATGGTGAACCAACCCGTGGCAGGTCAACGGCAGCAGGCTGCGTATCGATACTTGATGTGCGTGATTCCCGGGAATCCAGCACATCGAAATAGCGGGTCGTTTTCCCCGTGGAATCGACCAGGACAATGCCTCCTGGGTGTTCGTTCTGCGGAACAAATCCACGCGGTTCAAAGCGAAACAGGGCCAGCGCCAGGACCAGGCAGCTACCATGGAGAATCAACGAGAGCAAGGTAGCAGAAATTCGGGACCGGGGAGGTTTAACTGGTGCTGGATTTACGAGGCTGGCTGCCGTTTTCTGGAGGCCGGTGGCGAGAGGATCACGAGGTCTCATGGAAAATCTCAAAATCTTACCAGTCAACGAATTACGTCGAATCACCAAGTGTAATTCTAGGGACTGCCCGAGAGAGCGTCAACGTGAATCAAGGCAGCCGACCCGCTGCGGATCCGGGACCGGCAGTGTACCTTTAGAGGGAAGCCCGGGACGATTATTGATGTGGCTGGTCCATCCCTGGCTACCTGGCGAAATTCCAAGCGAGAACTGCTGCCGTGCAAATTGTCACTTATCCCCATTTCACACTTCGGTACAAGTCACAGACACTTATGCGTGTCGATGCAGCGCTGCGTAAGATCGTCGCGGAAATGTTTGAATTAATGTACGAGGCCAACGGGGTAGGCCTGGCGGCAAGCCAGGTCGATCTTCCGCTGCGAATGTTTGTCCTTAACATGGCGGCCGAACCAGGCGAAGGCGAGGAAATGGTTTTCATCAACCCGGTTATCAGTCACCCCAAGGGGAACGAGGAAGCGGAGGAAGGCTGCCTGAGCTTGCCGGGCATCTACGGTAACGTACCTCGATCCAAGCAAATTCATCTGCAGGCCTTTAACCTGCGCGGCGAGGAGTTCAAGGCCGACCTGGATGGTCTCCTGGCACGCGTGGTACAACATGAAAATGATCACCTCGACGGCGTGTTGTTTATCGATCGCATGACGACGACCGGTAAGCTGGCCATTCGTGAATCGCTGGAAGAATTCGAACTGGAAAAACAAAGCCTGCGCAACCTGGATCAACTGGAAAGCGACGAACAGATCCAGGAGCGGCTGACAGGCTGGGAAGAACAATATTGTCGTCAACCAGGATAGTAATCCAATCATGCGCCTGTTAATGATGGGTACTGGTCCTTTTGCGGTACCAACCCTGCACGCCTTACTTGAATCCCACCACGCGGTCACCGGGTTGGTCACCCGACCACTGGAATCATCGCGCAGTCGCAAGGCGATTCAGAACCCGATGCTGGAGGCAGCCCAGGAGGCAGGGATACCGGTGGAAATGCCGGCAGACATTAACAGTCCAGCCGGGCATGAAGCCCTTGTTCGCTTCGCTCCCGAGTTATTAGTGGTCTGCGATTATGGCCAGATTCTGTCGTCGGAAACTCTCTTGCTGAGCCCGCTGGGGGGAATCAACCTGCACGGGTCATTACTTCCTCGTTACCGGGGGGCAGCCCCAGTCAACTGGGCAATCATGGCAGGAGACCAGGTGACCGGGACCAGTGTCATCCACATGACACCCCAGCTGGATGGTGGCCCACTACTCGCCCGGTCACAGATCGAGATTGGCGAAAACGAAGATGCTCAGCAACTGGAACAACGACTGGCCACCAGCGGAATCACCCCGGTTCTAGACTCCCTGGAGTTACTGGAAAAATGGGATGGCAGTAGTCCCTTGGGAGAGCTGCAACTTGCCGACCAGGTCACCCAGGCACGTCGTTTACGTAAAAGCGATGGTCAACTGGACTGGACGCGCCCGGCGGTTGAATTACACAATCGGGTGCGCGGGCTCAAACCGTGGCCGGGAAGCTACACGCATTGGCTGCGATCCGAGGACTCGCCGATGCGCCTGATCATTGTGCAAACGGCTCTCTGTGATACAAACCAGGATACCGTGGCGCAACCTGGACAGGTCGTGGCCTCGGAAGCCGGGCAATTGCTGGTAGCCACGGGAGCCGGAATCCTGTCGTTACAAGAGATCCAACCGGCAGGACGACGTGCGATGCAGGTCGATGCATTCCTGCGCGGCTACCCGGTTGCCCCTGGCGATCGATTCGGAGATTAAACCTTCTCCAGGGGCTGCAAATCGACAACTGCAGGTGTTTCACCGGGTAACGTTTTGGCAGTCACTTTCCTCTCATTGACAGCCACTCCTTGACCCGTCATATAAAGACAAAGAGTGGTTTTGACAACGATCGTGCTCCCCGCCAGGTGACCCAGCGAATATGGAAATTATCATCCAGGACGATTATGCGGCCGTTAGCCAGCAGGCGGCAGCAGCGGTTGCCGACTTGCTACGAGTCCAACCGAAGGCGGTCCTGGGCCTGGCAACCGGAAGCACGCCGCTGGGACTTTACCAGGAATTGATTCGGCTGCATCGCGAAGAAGGCCTGGATTTCTCCCAGGTCACGACTTTCAACCTGGACGAATACGTGGGTTTGGCTGCCGACCATCCCCAGAGTTATCACTATTTCATGCATGACAAGCTGTTTCGCCACATCAATGTGCCCAGTCAGAATGTTCATATCCCGGACGGAACAGCCAGCGACTACCGTGCCTTTTGCGAATCCTACGAGGCACGCATCGAATCCTGTGGAGGCATTGATTTACAGGTGCTGGGAATCGGCTCCGATGGCCATATTGCTTTCAATGAACCCGGCAGTTCACTGGCTTCACGTACCCGGATTAAGACACTGGCCAGGCAAACGATTGATGACAACGCACGATTCTTTGAATCCGTTGACGAGGTACCGGTTTACGCCATCACGATGGGGGTCGCTACGATCCTGGATGCTCGCAAGATCATTCTACTGGCCAACGGAGCCAACAAGTCTTCCGCAGTAGCCGCTGCAGTGGAAGGTCCTGTGACCAGCATGTGTACGGCAAGTGTCTTGCAAAATCACCCTGACACCATCTTTTTCCTGGACACGGAAGCGGCCAGCCAACTGGAAATGGCAGACGACTACCGGTGGATCCAGGACAATAAGCCGGGTGCTCCCTAAGCGCCCTGGTGTCGCCATCCAGGGCATTGACTGGACGCCTCTTTACGTCTCCCCGGGCCCACGTTCCAGCAGCGCCAGGTTATCCCGATGAACAACTTCTTCGTAAGGACGTTGTCCAAGGATTTCAGCAATCTGATTCGACTGGCAACCCTGGATCTTGCACAACTGGCCGGACGTGTAGTTGGTAAGACCTCTTGCTACGTCACAGCCATCCGAATCCACCAGCGAGATAACCTCACCCTTGTCAAACGATCCTTCAACCTGGGTCACGCCAATCGCCAGGAGACTGCCACCCTGGAAACGGATGGCACGGCAGGCACCTTCGTCCAAATAAAGCCTGCCCTGGGTTTGCGCGGAAAAAGCGATCCAGCGCTTCCAGGGACTGACCACTTTTCCCTGGGCCAGGAAGAGAGTACCCAGGGCTTCTCCTGCAAGGAGTCGCTTGATGGCACCGGGTTCCGCTCCGGCAGCGATGATCATGTTGCCACCGGCAGATGTCACCATGCGGGCTGCTTCCAACTTGCTGATCATTCCCCCCTTGCCCAGCGAACTACCCTTGTTCGTGACATACTGATCAAGATCCTCATTCAGTTCAGTCACTACCGGGATCAACTCCGATCCTGAATCCGCGGGATCTCCATCGAGCAATCCTGGTACATCTGACAATACAATGAGCAGGGAAGATCCCAACAGGTTGGTCACCAGGGCAGCCAATCGATCGTTGTCTCCGAAGGTCGTCATCAATTCATCGACGGAAACGGTATCATTTTCGTTGATGATGGGGATGGCATCCAGTTTAAGCAGCGACAGCAGCGTATTACGAACGTTCAGGTAGCTGGTGTGATCATTTAATTCCTGGGCCGTCAACAGGACCTGTGCTGCCTTGCGCCCGTGCTTGGCGAAGGTACGATCGTATCTCTGGATCAGGTGGGTCTGGCCGACGGCTGCCACGGCCTGCAACGTGGAAAGGTCTTCCGGTCGCTGTGTCATGTTCAGTTGGCTCATACCGGCACCTACGGCACCGGAACTGACGAGCACGACCTGCTTCCCGTCATCAACCAACGCACTGAGTTGCTCGGCAAAATGTTCCATCCGAGCGGTATCGAGCGTACCGTCAGGCTGGGTCAAAACGCGCGTACCGACCTTGATAACAACGATTTCAGCGGTGGCGGTAATTTCTTGACGAAGCAGGTCGGTCATGGTCAAAAATGGGATTTCCAGTGAGTGATCGGTGTCAAAACGTTGATTTCAGCAAGATTCTCTCCTCAGGAGACGAAAGCGGACCGATAGGTTCACAACCCATTCCAGAACTGGCCCTGACGGGTGGGCAGGCCAACTCAAGCGTGAGCCTACCCAGATCACCACGGAACAGCAACCGATGATCGCTTGAGAATCCTACGATTCAACCGTAGAATGGAGAACTGGAATGGAGTCCGTGCTGTCAATCTTCCTGTTTGCCTGGAAGTCGACACTTGGTGATACCGTTAACTCCAGGAGATTTCTCCTGACAAAAGGATTTGGTAACTTCCACCAATGAGCGAATTACACGATGAGTGCGGCGTCGCCGCTATCTACCATTTGCCTACGGATGAAACGAGTCCGTTGTGCGGTGATATTCCGGCCAATGAAACATCACGCTTGTTGCCCCGGATGCTGCTGGACATCCAGAATCGCGGCCAACTCGCCGCCGGCATTACTTCTTATAATCCGGATCGCAATCAACTCATTGATACGCACAAGGACCTGGGCTCGGTAAGCGAGGTTTTCCGCTTGTCACATCGCGGCAAGAGCGAGAACCTGATGCGCAAATACGCGGGTGTCGCAGCCATCGGCCATGTGCGTTATGCCACGTGCGGGCAGGAAGACCGCAGTTACGCGCAACCTTTTGAACGCCATCATCTACAGAAACACAAGTGGTTCAGTTTCGGTTTCAACGGTCAACTGGCAAACTACCAGTTATTAAGGGATCGTATCCTGCGGGACGACGACCACCACTTAGCGCGTGAGACTGATACCGAGATCATCATGCATGAGATCAGTCGCGAGCTGTCAGGGGACCAGCGACCAGCATTGATCGACATCATGAAAAGCGTCAGTGAACGCTTTGATGGTGCATACAGCCTCGTTTACCTGAACGCTTGCGGTGAAATGATAGTGGCTCGCGACCCGCTGGGCATCAAACCACTCTGCTATGCCAAGGAAGGTCCCCTGTTTGCAGCAGCCAGCGAGAGCGTTGCCCTGCTTAACCTCGGCTTTCAGGCAGACAGCATTCACCCGGTTCCACCCGGCAGTGCAATCACGATCTCCAAGGGAAAATTCGAGCTCGAGTCATTTGCCGAGCGCCCCAATCGTAGACACTGCTTCTTTGAATGGATTTACTTTGCCAACGTGGCCAGCACACTGGATAACCGCAGCGTGTATCTTTCCCGCACGGCACTGGGCAGCGAACTGGCCAAGCGAGAATTAAGTGACGGTCGGGTCCCGCTGGATCGAGACACGATCGTGATACCGGTTCCTGATACCAGTAAAGCGGCAGCGGATTCGATGGCTTATGAACTGGGAATTCCCTGTCGCGAAGGCTTAATTCGCAATCG
>JAYGDH010000242.1:0-3315 GCA_046583055.1 Pirellulaceae bacterium
GGCATTCCCTACTCCAATGACATGGATCGTGTCGCCACCGCTCCCAGGGGACGCGCTGCCTTTCTGGATCCCAAGATCGAGTACTGGAACGTACCGCTGATGCATAACACCGACATCATCGAGCGACCGGCTGAACAAACCACGATTACACGGCGCTACACGGAAGCTGCCATCGACTTCATCGAGCAAAACAAAGACCAACCGTTTTTCCTCTACCTGCCACATAGTTTGCCCCACGTACCCCTGTTTCGATCCAAGGCATTTGCAGGACAAAGTCGGCGAGGATTGTACGGTGATGTCATCGAAGAAATTGACTGGAGTGTCGGCCAGGTACTCAACACCCTGAAGCGCTGTGGTATCGACAAGCATACGCTGGTTTTCTTCACCAGTGACAACGGCCCATGGCTCACGTTCAACGAGCATGGCGGGTCTGCCGGTCTGCTGCGGGATGGCAAGGGCAGTACCTGGGAAGGGGGCATGCGGGAACCGACTCTCGCCTGGTGGCCTGGTACCATCAAGCCGGCCTCGGTTTCAGCTGCCGTCAGCAGCACCATGGACATCTATGCGACCGCCCTGAAGCAGGCCAGTATCCCGCTGCCCACGGATCGCACTCTGGATAGCCATGATCTGACCCCGGTCCTCACCGGAACCGGCAACAGCAGTCGCAAGCTGTTGTTCTACTACCGCGGTTACCGCCTGATGGCCGTTCGCAAAGGGCCCTGGAAAATGCACCTGATGACCCAGAATGCTTACGGTCAGCGTGAGCCGGTAAAGCATGATTCACCGCAACTCTACCACCTGGAACATGATCCCAGCGAAAAGTATGAAATCGGCAAAAACCACCCCGAGATCATCGCCGACATGCTCAAGGATATCAAGCGGCACCAGCAGGCCATGAAACCAGCTCCTTCGCAACTGGAACTGTAGTCCGCTGATCATGCTCCTTGCATGGCCTGCCCGAATCTGGCACTATATTTAATCGGTTGCGTTTCACGACCATTCATCCATTTGTCTCATGCTACTACGGAAGATCCACCATGGCCGCATTTCCTGAAATCGAAAAAATCGCCTACGAGGGACCCGACACAAAAAATCCCCTGGCATTCCGCTGGTACAACGAGGATGAAGTTGTCGACGGCAAAACGATGAAGGACCATATGCGGTTCAGTGTTGTGTACTGGCACACGTTCCGTGGCACGGGTGCCGATCCCTTTGGCGCACCCACCATGGTCCGACCATGGGAAGACGGTACAGATTCTGTCGAGAACGCGATTAACCGGGCACGCGTGGCTTTCGAGTTCATTGAAAAGCTTGGTGCCCCGTATTACGCCTTTCACGATCGCGACGTGGCTCCCGAAGGTGACACGCTGGCGGAATCGCACAAGAACTTCGATGCCGTTGCCAAGGTCCTCAAGGAAGAACAGGAACGGACCGGAATCAAGCTGCTCTGGGGAACGGCCAACATGTTCAGTAACCCGCGTTACATGCATGGAGCCTCAACCAGTTCCAACGCCGATGCATTTGCCTACGCCGCCTCCCAGGTCAAGAAATGCCTGGAAGTTACCAAGGAACTGGGCGGAGTCAACTATGTCTTCTGGGGCGGCCGTGAAGGTTACCAGAACCTCTACAATACGGACCTGCAACGCGAACTGGATCACATGGGACGATTCATGCACCTGGCAGTCGACTATGCCAAGCAAATCGGCTTTACCGGCCAATTCCTGATCGAACCAAAACCCAAGGAACCGACCAAACACCAGTACGACTCCGATGCAGCCGCCTGCCTGAATTTCCTCCGTGCTTATGACCTCATGGACGACTTCAAATTAAACCTGGAAACGAACCATGCAACCCTGGCTGGCCACACCATGATGCATGAACTCGACTACGCCGGCGGCCAGGGAGCCCTCGGATCGATCGACGCCAACACCGGTGACCTCCTGCTGGGCTGGGATACGGACCAGTTTCCCACGGATATCTATCTCACCACGCAGTGCATGCTCATGATCCTCAAGTACGGAGGGCTGGGAGCCGGTGGTGTCAACTTCGACGCCAAGGTGAGACGGGAGAGCTTTGAACCGATCGACCTGTTTCATGCCCATGTAGGTGGCATGGATGCCTTTGCCCGCGGCCTGAAAATCGCTGCAGCCATCCGTGAAGAGGGCGAACTCGCCAGCTTCGTTAAACAACGATATAGCAGCTGGGACAGTGGCATCGGCGCTGATATCGAATCGGGTACAGCGAATTTCGAAACCCTCGAAGCCTACATGCTCGAGCAAGGTGAAATCAGACCCAACGAAAGTGGTCGCCAGGAAATGCTTGAGCACCTGGTTAACCGGTACCTGTAATCAGGGTCCGATGTCACCTGCCGACAACTATTGAGTCGGGAGCACTTCCTCGATGTAAACCGCGTCCGCAATCAACCACCGTGAACTGGCGTCATCCGTCATTTCAACTGTCAGCGTTCCATTGTTGATCGTAAACGTCCCCAGATTCTTCCACGAAACCTGTTCGATCACCTGGTCACTCGGAGCCAGTCTCTGGTTCACATCGATGGTACTCAACTGCTGAGCGCCATTGTACACCGTGTAGGGGGCATCCACCGGACGATAACTCGCCACGGTCCAGGTCACGTACACGCGGTAGTCACCTGTTTCCAGATTATCGACCGTCCAACGCGCGTTCTCACTACCCGTCCCATTCGAGATGTAATGAAGGTCGCCACCGTACCCGGATAAAGGATAATTTGCCCAACCAGACGTGGCCGTGAATCCCGCATCTCCATTATCAATCAGCTTTGTAAACGGAACGTCAACCACCGTTGCCTTTAAGCCGAAGTCAAAGGGATTCTCATCGGCGTCATCATTCGCAAAACTCGCATCGCCGTTAAACACGGCTTGGTGGCTTGTATCCACACCCAGTACAAATTCCGTCGTCGCATGACGTTCCAACACAGTCGTACCTATATTCGTAACGATCGTAAACCCGGCCGGCACGTCAACGCTGCTAAGCTGCGTCAAGGTCAGGTCATCCGTCCCCACGTTCTCGATCACGAACGTTACCTGCTGGGTGCTCCCGATATTGATCGTTCCAAGGTCAATTTCTCCACCATCAGCTAGCTCGGTCCCAGAGCCATAGGTCACATCGATCTCGGGGGCCAATACCACGTCCCCTACCTTCTCGATCCGAATCGCATCCGCGATAAACCAACGCTTGTCGCCCTGGTTCTTCAGCAACACTTCCAGCTCGCCATCAAGGCTGTCGACCGTGGCCAACGTCTCCCAGGTACTTCCCTGGGCAGCGAAGTCATTGGGA
>JAYGDH010000244.1:0-6012 GCA_046583055.1 Pirellulaceae bacterium
TTTGCCGACCTTAACGACCACATGCTGGTTGTCGAACTGGCAAGTAACTTGCGGATTATTTATTGCCGACGTTGGTTGCGGACCTAGCTGGTAGCGACGCACCTCTCCGGCTGGCAGCGTTTCCTGCAGGATCCAGAAAAGTCGTACGTTGCTTCGCAAAGGGGTCCGTTGAATGGGAACGGTGTTGTTGTTGTCTGAACGTGTCAGCTGAAAATTCCAGGTCTCGTTGTATTCAGCCGGTAGCGCGATGCTGACGGGAGTGTTCTTGCGGAGGTAGCGACCAGCGTCGACTTCCAGTGTTAGAGGCGGGGGAGGTGCCGCCGTCACGCATTGCACCAGCATCGTAGAGACGAGAAAGACAGTCCAGTAGCGAATTGAAACCATGGCTTGGCGTTCCGCGGGGATTGAAAGAAAACAGCTGGTCGATAAATGTGACTGGATTATAAAGCAGTTGGCAGTGAAATGCGATTCACCCCTCCCCCTTGCCGCCATGTGACGCTGGTGGGAAACTGGAAGCGTAAAGGAAACCATTTTAATAGGGAAGTAACCATGAAAATCCTGCGGTTTGAGGATGGGTCGGGAACCGTGCAGCACGGGGTGCAGCAGGCGGATGGATCCGTCACCCGGATCAACGGAGATCTGTTGGGTGAAGTCGAGGATAGTGGACAGGTGATCGAGGTCGGCAAGCTGCTGGCGCCGGTGGTGCCTACCGATATTCTTTGTATTGGGCTGAATTATCGCAGGCATGCTGAAGAGGGTGGCCAGGCGATTCCTGAATATCCCGTGCTTTTCATGAAGACCAGTAGTGCGCTGCAAAATCCAGGTGATGCCATCGTGTTGCCTCGCAAGTTGCCTAGCGAAGCCGTGGATTACGAGTGCGAGTTGGCCGTGGTGATTGGTCGTGATTGCCACAACGTCAGCAAGGACGAGGCACTTGATTACGTGCTGGGTTATACCTGTGCCAATGATGTGAGTGCACGAGACTGGCAACTGCAAAAAGGGGGTAGCCAGTGGTGTCGTGGCAAGACGTTTGCGACCTTTGCACCGCTGGGACCTTGCCTGGTGACGCCGGACGAGATTCCTGATCCTAACGCTCTCGGTATCAAGACGATTCTCAACGGCGCGGTGATGCAGGACTGGAATACGGACGACATGATCTTTGACGTTCCCACGTTGATCGAGTTTCTCAGTGGCAGTACGTTACTGGCCGCGGGTACCGTGATTTTCACCGGAACTCCGCACGGCGTGGGAGCCGCCCGGAAGCCACCCGTGTTCCTGCAGGACGGCGACGAGATCACGATCGAGATCGAGGGGATTGGTGCGCTCACCAATCCGGTGGTTGCGGAAACGATCTAGGCGGTGTTGACCACCACGAAGCATCAGTTGCTACTGTCCGCTTATGCCTGTGTATCACGGTTACCGACTCCAAAGAAAGCCGTCGATGCCGACACAATCATCATGACGGCGACTTTCCAAGGGAAGCGTCCAGTTGTTTCGGGGTCGTTATCTAACCAGCCTGACAGAAAAACGACAAAGATGATGCTGAAAACAACGAACCCCACGCCAGATAGAATCCGGATTAACGTCTGCATGTATCGGGTCCTTTGGTCGTCAAGGAAATTCTGACCGCCATCCAGCACTTATTTCTTGAAGCGGCTGAGGACTTCCTGTTCTTTCTTGAGGGCCTCGGCCGACATTTTTTGTTCCTGCACCGGCTTGCGATCCAGCTTTTCACCCGCTGCCAGGGTGCGCAGCTTGAAGCCACGGTACCAGACAGGATCGCCATGATCCTGGAGCATGAGGTTCCGGCCCCGGGCGGCCATCTTGCCGCCACGTAATCCCAGTCGTTCGACATGCGAGGCGTACTTCGGATCCTTGTAATCAAAATCAATAACTTTTTCCCCGTTGAGCCAGTGTTGGATCACGGTTCCCTGGCAGATGATCCTGGCCTGGTTCCATTGTCCCACCGGCCGCGTGGCGTCACGCGCGGGAGCGACACAGAAGTAGAGGGAAGCGGCACTGGTGCGTGGATTGATACCATCGCGATGTTTCTTGTTGTCCAGGATCTGGTACTCGTATTGTCCGGGACGGTAATAAATACCGCTGTTGCTGCCCGCGCCGACCTTCCACTGGAAGCGCAGTTCGAAATCATCCGGGATCTTGGCGGTCGTGTAGGTCAGGCCTCCCCCCTTCCCTTCACGCGTCAACGCCCCGTCCTTGACCAGCCAGTTTCCCTTGTGTTGCCAGCCCCTGGTGGTCTTGCCGTCGAACAGCAGCTTGAAATTCTGCTTGTCCTCGACGTCACTCAGGGAGTTGATGTCCTCGGCACTTGCTCCCTGCCCGGGGCCGCATATCAAGAGCAGCATTAGGATGACGGTCAGGCGTGTGATGGGCTGGTTCATGATTCACTCCGGTTGAGAAGAGTTTGCGAGAATATTGCAGTTGATTCCCTGTTTGGTCACTCCCCTATTATGAGCCGTCGGTTGTTCAGATGCGAGAGGGTACCATGGCTAGATTGACAAGTACTAACCCCGACAGGATAATCACTGCACTGCTAGACTTGTTCCGGGTCGTTGTTTCTTTGGAAGTGGGGAATTTAGTATGCATGACGAAAGCTCTCATCAGCAGGCAGAAAACCCGGCCGAAAATGTTGCTCAGCAAATCGACGAGGTTGTTTCCTCGCAAATTGACTCGGGAAACTACTATGCGAGGAAAATGCCAGACGATGCCGCCAGGTGGGATGACCTTGTACTAGTTGTGGCCGCCTTCGTGTATGGCGTCGGTTGCCTGCTCGCAATCGTGGCGGGGGTTTGGTATTTCGCGATCCTGGCCTCTCGGCAGCAAATCCTGTACGCGTTCTTGAGTGTTGTCGGGGCCGTATTGACCACGTTCCTCTGTTACGCCTTCGTGGTTGTCTTTCTTCGCGTCCGCAAGTTGTGAGGGCATGGCAGGCAGCCCGATTAACCGGATGTGAACTAGTGGGTCGTCGCTTCTGAGGCACCGCTGGGGATATGGATGTTCTCAACCATATCCTGCACTTCTTGCGGTGGTGGCGGGCTGAAAAGGTTTACGCCAAAGGCCACGGCAAAGTTGATCAGCATCCCGATCGTGCCGATTCCTTCCGGGGAAATGCCAAACAGGTGCTGTTCCTTGGTTCCGCCCATGAACTGGAAGTAAATGATGTAGCCGAGGGTGAAGCCGATCCCGCAGATCATCCCGGCAATGGCCCCTTCGCGGCTCATCTTCTTGGAGAAGATACCGAGCAGCAGGGTCGGGAAGAATGAGGACGCGGCCAATCCGAAAGCAAAGGCGACGGTCTTGGCAATGAAGGTCGACGGTGGATTGATCCCGAAATACGTTGCCACGGCCAGTGCGACGAAGGCTGCCATTCGGGCGTAATTGACTTCCTCCCGGTCGGTCAGGTCGGGCTTGAGTATCTTTTTCATCAAGTCATGCGAGATTGACGTGGAAAGGACCAGGAGTAACCCGGCAGCCGTCGAAAGGGCAGCTGCAATACAGCCTGCCATCAGCAGGGCGATAGCCCAGGGAGGGACATCTGCCATGTAGGGATTGGCCATCACCATGATGTCTGCGCCAAAGATTAATTCGTTCGGATAAGCTTTCTGCTCGAGCTCGGCAATTTCGTTTTCCAGGCGTTGTACCTCGCCTGGTTCGTCATCCTGTTGTCGGGCGTCAGACAGCTGCAACTCTAGATTTTGCAGTGTCTTGCGGATAATTTCCAGTCGCTTCTTGGCATCCTGCGATTTTGCTACCTCCAGAGTCCCATCTTCGGTTCGGTAGGCGAGCGGCCCCGTGTACTGAATGATGCCGTCCTGGTTCTTGTCCTGAAACGTCATTTGCCCCGTTTTCTCGAACTGGGAGAACCATTCCGGAGCCTTGCTGTATTCTACATCGTTAAGATTATTGATCAGGTTAACTCGGGAAAAGGCACCAATTGTCGGAGCGGTCAGATAAATGACCGCGATGAACCCGAGCGTCCAGCAGGCCGATTTTCTTACGGCGCGGACGTTCTTGACGGTAAAGAATCTCACGATTACATGCGGTAGCCCTGCTGTTCCACACATCAATGCTGCCGTGATGCAAAACATGTCAATCGTGGACATGGTGCCCGAGGTGTATTCAGCGAACCCCAGTTCCGTATTAATGTTGTTTAATTTTTCCAGAAAAGGTACGACCGAATCGCCGGCAGTAAAATTGCCGATCAGGCCCAGTTGTGGAATGAAGTTATTGGTCAGGGCAATGGCGATGTAAATGGCGGGAATCGTGTAAGCAAAGGCCATCACGCAGTACTGGGCGACCTGGGTGTAAGTGATCCCCTTCATGCCACCTAGTCCGGCGTAGAGGAAGACGATGCCTGCCCCGATCAGCACCCCAGCCGGGATCCCGATGCCGAAGAGCTGGGAAAAAACAACGCCCACGCCTCGCATTTGCCCCATGATGTAGGTCATGCAGATAAAGATGGCGCAGAATACGGCGACGCCTCGCGCGACCTTCGAATAAAAGCGATCACCGATAAAATCCGGTACCGTGACTTTGCCGAATTTGCGCAAGTATGGCACCATGAGAACGGTTAGCAATACAAAGCCACCTGTCCACCCCATCAGGAATCTTGAACCGTCATAGCCACCGATGGCCAGCGTGCCGGCCATGGAAATGAAGGTGGCTGCGGACATCCAGTCGGCGGCGGTGGCCATGCCGTTGGCAATCGGTGATACCTCGCCGCCGGCAATGTAGTATTCCTTCGTGGAAGTTGCTCGCGATCGGAAGGCGATCCCGATGTACAGGGCAAACGACAGCCCGATGAAGATAAAATTGAGGGTACCTTGGTCCATTACGAGGTTCCTGTCTTATTCCGTGTATCCGTGCCTGGTGTCGAGTCGATGCATGAGTATCGCGTACACGATCAGCAGTATCACGAAGCAGATGATTGATCCCTGCTGGGCCATCCAGAACCCAAAGGGTGCATTTCCTACCTGTGGCATGTTCGCATCCATCCAGTTGCGAAATAGAATGCTGCATCCAAGACTGACAAAAAACCAGATGGCCAGTAACACCAGTGTGAGGCGTAAACAGGACGCGCGATGCGAGCGAGCAGAGGGATTGGTCATGGCATCAAGTCCGTTGAGGATGTATCTTTGTCGGGACAGAGCCAGGTAATTCGATCGGGAAACTGGCTATGTAAGAGTTTAGGCCATCCGGGGAGAGCGTGAAAGTACAGGCTCTTGCACACCCGAGACCGAGTTTTCGTCAAGGCGTCCCTCCTGGAGCTACCAGCGGCGGATTGCTCACTCGAAGATGGCAATCCAGTAGTCGCGATCCTCCAGGACGATGCAGCCGACTCCGTAACGTTGGTAACCACCCAGCATGATGGCACGGTGGCCTCGGGAACCGAGCCAGGCATTGACCGCACCGCCCGGTGTCTTCTGGCCACGGGCAATGATCTCGGGATATCCCATGCTACTGTGGATCAACCCATTTTCCTTCATCCAGTTGGCGTGCTGCTGGGCCTTCTTGGATAAGTCTGCAATGACAGTCAGTTTCTTTAGCCCGTAACTCTCACGCATTTCATTGATCTTTTTTTCCAGCGATCGCAGGGTCTCTGGATCGGGCTTGATGTCGGCTGCGGTCGTGTCATCGGCATGGGATGTTGCCGCCACGAGTAGGGCAATCAGGCAGGCGAACAATCGCATGGTACCAGTACGCTTCATCGTCAGGGTTCCTTCTCTTGGTAGGGTAAATGTCCTTCCCCCCGGTTCACCGGGCCCCGCAATATAGCCGTGCCGTAATTCAGCACAAGGGGTTGCTGTCAGGTGACTGACAGCATCATTAAGCAGGGCCGTTGAGATAAGCAGAAGCAGGGTAACGAGTTGCCTGACTGCCGCCGCCGGGGCAGGTTAAAATTCCAGCGTCATTTGCGTGTAGAAGAAGTTGGCGTTATCTGTAAATGGAACGCCTGCCGTGGTCCGGTAGTAATCGCCGGTAAAGAAATGA
>JAYGDH010000268.1:0-3393 GCA_046583055.1 Pirellulaceae bacterium
CAAGCTTCCAGGTTTCCACGGCGGTTTCGATCGGTCGCTGCTGCGGATCGTAGGTGATTTTCAACAACTTCAGCTCGCCCGCTCCCTGGACCGGCTTCTTGTCCAGGGTCTGGGCCAGGAAATGCCCCTGCACGGTATCCCCGGCACGGTAATAACCACGCGTTACCCAGGTAAAAACCTTGAACGGCTTGCGGGCTACCAGGACGTTCCCCTGCCCGACAATCGTACGGCGTGATTCATCCACCACCTCGGCCGTGATGGAATACTTGTGATCGGTGTCGCCATGAATTTCCTTGGCAATCCCGGTATCAATCTGCACATCGACGGTACCTTCCGGCCCCAGGGCAACTTCCTGCTCCAGCACCAGCTCCGGGGGACCGGAATTGCGCGGGAACCACCACGGGAAAGGCCTGACACATCCCACCCAGTCTTTCCAGCCCGGGTACCAGGCGTAGTCATAGCAGAACCACCAGTACCCAGAACCGTAACACCAGTCCCAGGGGGCGATGGGATAAAAGTTCTGGGAATGATCCGTCCGTGTGACCTTCAGCTTGACGGTACCATTGGTTACGGGTGCACCAAAGAAATACTTCGCTTTAACCTGCACGGTGATCACCTCGCCGAGCATCACCGGTTCCTTGGGAGCATCGACGGTTACCTCGAATTCCGGTTTCTTGTACTCCTCGACACGGAACGAATTGCCGCCGTTGATCCGCATGACCGGGCCAATCCCCAGGGGTCGCTTGCTGCCACGAACATTGATGCGGTAAACACCCAGGGTCGCATCGTGGGGCAATTCGAGCTTGCCTTCCACGCCCCCGTATTCATCAGCCTTGAGTGACTGGGAATAGAGCTTTTCATTTTTCGGGTTATAGATCTCGACCTGGCAAGTTGCTCCCGAGAATTGAGATTCCTTGTCTCGATCGTACTGGGCACGGCGCATCCAGACCTTGAAATTCACGCTCTGCTTCGGCCGATAAACCGGTCGATCGGTAATGGTGAAAATCTTGGTCGCATTGTACTGGGCATCGTAGTAACGTCCCGCCCAAACACCGGAAAATCCCATGTAAGCAAAACGCCCCTCGGCGTTCCGGGCCGTGACCAACCATGAATAATTGGGGATCAGGTCCTTGGCTGACGGCGTAACAATTCCCTGGAGATTACTATTCTCGGCAAAGTTAGATGTCAGCACCTGGTAGCGGCCGGACTTGAGTCGTTGCTGGCGATAGCCAAAAAACTCGACATTCATTCCCTTCAAGGGACGCCCATCTGCCGCATCCGCAATATAGTACATGCTTTTTCCGTTGAGTTGTTTTCGGACAATGGCAGTATCCGCAACCCAGATCATGATCTTGCTGGTGTTGCCATCAGCCATGTTGGCCGTGACCAGGTAAGCACCCGGCTTCTGCAACGGAGTCGTCACCGTCACGCGACTGTCAAAGTGATTGTCCCTTGGTTCCAGGTCCAGCGACCAGCGCGCCACGCGAGCTCCCAGGTACTTGGATTCTGCTTCCTGGACCATCCGCCAGCCAATATTGTTCAGATTGACCTTCTTCCAGTCCGTACGACCTGGATCCGACTTCAGGTAAGCCTTGACGTCCTTCAAGAGCTGCGGAACGTCAACCACATGGGCATCAAAGTTCACCTTCTTGCCGTTACGAAAACGGTATTCGAACCCGGCTCCCTTGCCAGCAGGCTGGGTCGAGATGGGTTCGAATCGTCCCCAGTTCCCCACGATCTGCTGCAACCGTTGACGACGGCCGTCCTGCGCGTTGGGAAAGGCTTCCAACGATTCCCTGAGCATGGCTGCCGCCTGTGGATACTGGCGTCGATTCTCAAGAATCGTGACCAGGCTTCGGTACGCGTCGCGACATCTCACCTCCTGCCGGTTGCCCTTGATGGCCTGGTAAATCTTCAGAAAGTTAAATTCATCCGGCAACTCAAATCGCTTGATGCCCGATGCCAGCTTGGCAATGGTTTCATTCTCCTTGAGCGTATGCAGGGCATACGTACCACTCTCATTCTTGTCACGATCTTCCTCAGAGACGGGCAGGCCGAAAAATCGAGGACCGAACTGTCCCTGGGCAATCGTCTGCACACCAAACTGGTTGTAACAGAAAGACGCAAAGGCCCACTGAACCTCTCCTCGCAACTGGGCCGACTGCTCCGCCGCCTGGTCCAGCGTCCATCGCCAACGCTCCCCGTCCGTCTTGGCATCTTGCCAGCGTCTGACCGTCTGGTGGAATACCGGCTGGCCTTCCTCGTCCACCGGGGCTCCCTGGTAGTTGCGGTAACGGGGGTAGCCATCTCCAAAATCCGGTAGTTGAGTAAGATCTGTCAGGTACTGCAATCGCCAGGATTCCGTGTAACCACGACCGTTAAGCAGTGTATTGGAGAACTGCAGGAAGAATTGTCCCACTTCAGCCTTGTTGTCATCCTGTTCAGCCAGGGGCCGAGCCTGCACCATCAACTGCAGGGCACGTACATGATCCCGCTCCAGCGTGTTGACCATCTTGCCACCACCGCCGCGACGCCCTCCCCGTTCGAAATCACCTGCCACCTGGTGACCAAAATGCCGTGTCTGCAGGTACTGCTGAGCTGCTGTCGATAACAATCGCCAGTTCTTGGCATGGACCTGTACCGTCTGCTCCACCAACTTATCAAAGTCCGGAAGACGACCCAGCCGATTCAAACATTGAATCGCATTGGTTAGGTCACTGGAAACCTGCCGAGGATCGGCCTGGGGATCAAAACATAATTTCTCGAAACCCTGGTAGGCATCACGGAAGTTTCCCTCGCGCAACTGGGTCTGTAACTGGCTTCGCTGCTGAGCTTCCGGTTGAGCAGCAAAAAACCAATCGGTCGTAAACCAGGCGGTTAAGGCCACGGCCAGCAAGGTTACCAGAATCTGTCTTGATCGCTTCATCGCTTTATTTCCCACTGTTAAGTGATTCCCCTGACAAGAGTGTTACGTGTGCTGCCGCAGGTGAACTACCTGTCCAGCACACCACTCCAATAGACGATAGACGAGCGAAGAGGACAAAAAGTTCCTCCGCAAACTCAAAATACCTCGTGATCGGCTCAAACACCGACAGTTAATACCAACGGGCCCGATTTGCTCTCTGACAAGGCCGGAAAATCGCTTGTAACAGCCTGCATTTCCCCGTAGGATGCTTTGCAGTATACCCCATTTGGTGGAGCTTGGGTAACACCGATGAGCTCTGGGGACATCCACCGCCCCCTAACCGGTCCAAGCAGGAATCATCGTGCCTGAAGCCTTTCATCCGCTACGCGATTGGCTGGGAATCGCATCCCCACCAGAACAACCCAACTACTACCAGTTGCTGAGCTTAGATCCGTTGGAAACGAGTTCCGAAGCGATTAAAATCGCAG
>JAYGDH010000377.1:0-3754 GCA_046583055.1 Pirellulaceae bacterium
GGATGATTGTATCATGCGTCTCGGTATTTTCGGCGGAACCTTCGATCCGATTCACTACGGGCATTTACTGCTAGCCGAATGCTGCCTGGAAACCCATGCCCTGGACCAGGTCTGGTTCATGCTGGCTGCCACGCCACCGCACAAGCAGGAGCAACCCATCTCACCAGGCAATGTCCGGCTCGAAATGCTCAACCTGGCGTTGGCCGGACATCCGACCTTCCAGGCCTCTACCCTGGAACTGGACCGTGGTGGACTCAGCTACACCGTCGACACTCTCTCCCAGATCCTCGAGGACGATCCCAAGCGAGAACTGTTCCTGTTACTCGGCTCCGATTCGTGGCAGGATCTACCCAACTGGCATCAACCGCAAAAGGTCTGCGAACTGGCCGCTCCGATCGTGGTTAATCGTGGTGGAGAACCTGCACCGGACTTCTCCCTGGCCGACCACTTTCTCTCGTCGAAGTTGCTGGAACAAATTCGCCAACTGCATGTCCAGATGCCAGCCATGGACCTGACCAGTTCTGGTTTAAGGGCACGTATCCAGGCCGGACAAAGCCTGCGATATCGTACTCCCGCTGCCGTGCAACAGTACATCCAACAACACCAGCTTTACCAATGGCCTGGGTCGGAATGATCCTGGAGCAGGCCACCCTATCCCACGGGCAGGATGTGATAAGAAATCCGGTTGGGTAATTCAGGCAGCCTTCGGGTAATTCCACAATTGGGCTAACGGTGCTGGTAAAGGAATTTCTGCCAATAGTGGCTCCTCCAATCCCGCGCGAATCTGCGCTAATTGTTCCCGCGGATTCAGGGACAGGTCCAGAAAAATCCACTTCTGTCCCCCAAATTCACATGACCCGCCCCCGGTGCCACCAAACCAATCCTCTCGAATCTGGTAGCCCGCCTCAGTGGCGACCCGTACTGCCAGTGCCAACAATTCAACCGTATGCATCCTAGATTGTCCAATCCGTCAGATCCGTGGTCCATCCTGGCTTCCAGAGCAGAATTATAGCGGCTTCGCCTAAGGTTGCCCAGTTCGTTTCGACGATATTGAAATCGTACTTAAGTTACTAATTATCAACATGTTAAGTCGCACCCATCAGGTAAAACAGTGGAACCAGACCGGACGCGGTAAACGAGTCAAACTTCTCCCTTTAGAGAAGTTTTTGCGGACCGGGCGACCCATCCTTATAAACCGGCACTTATTATGACTTCAGAACAACCACTCCCTCCCCAGCAACCAGCTTCGCCACTTTCCCACCTCTCGGTGCAAGAATTGCAACAGCATGTGACCATGTTGCAGCAACAATTGATCGAAGCACAAAAACTAACCGCCCTTGGCGAACTGGTCGGCACCACGACCCATGAATTCAACAACGTGCTGATGACGGTGCTCAACTACGCCAAGATGGGAATGAGGCATCGTGACCAGGCAACTCGCGACAAGGCCCTGGAGAAAATCCTGGCTGCGGCAGAACGGGCCGCTCGCATTACCAACAGTGTCCTGGGGATGGCTCGCAATCGCTCCAACACCATGGAGCCGACCAATCTGCAACAACTGATCGATGACTCGCTGGTCCTGCTGGAACGCGAATTGAGCAAGTACCGAATCTCGCTGGAGAAGGACTTTCCCACGGTCCCACTGGTCCAGGCCAACGGCAATCAAATCCAGCAAGTCCTGTTGAACCTGCTGATCAACGCTCGCCAGGCCATGCCCGATGGCGGTACGATCACGCTGCGACTGCAGCACCATCTGCAGGACAACATGGTTGCGATCATTATCCGCGACGCCGGGACGGGTATCGCGCAAGATAAGTTACAGAAAATATTCGACCCCTTTTTCAGCACCAAGAGTGGGCCGGATGCCAGTGGCAAGGGGGGCACCGGGCTCGGGCTCTCCTCCTGTCGCAACATTATCGACGGGCACCGGGGACGCATTCGAGTAGCCAGCACGGTGGGACAGGGTACCCAGTTCACGATCCTGTTGCCGGTAGCAAGCGTCGAGAAAAAACCGCTGCCAACCGCTGGTATCCCATCACCAGCCGCCAACACCTTCCCCGCTGATGGCAACCGCGCTTCGGCCTGATTCCGAGAAACCAGCCTGCTATCGGCAAGGCCTGTTACGGCCGGTTTACATTGGTTAACCGGTCTCGTAACTGTCTCAACAATTCCTGTTCCAACGCAGAATCGCGACCGATCGGGATCCAGCCAAGCGTTACTGGTCCGCGCCGATCACGTTCCTCGCTATCGATCAACGAGCCATCATGCCGCCGCGTAGCACCACCCAGGGTGGAAAATTCCGGACGATCCAGGTTTTCCAGTTCCTTCACGACCACGATTTCCACCGAAAAACCATTCGGCTGTGGAATGACCCGGACGGTCGCCTGTCGCCGAATGGACTGCACGGTACTGAGAAGCCGTTCATAACCAGCCGTGGAATCCAAACGCCAGGGTTCTAACAAGGTAGAGCCGGTCTGGGGCCTGGTAATAATACGACCTTCGGTCAATGTATCCCCCACCACCTGGTTACGTTCTTCCCGCTGAATGATGAAATAATCATCGATCGTATCGACGAGTTGATTCCAAAGAAAATTACGGTCGTTGACCGGTAACAACAGTGGATTATTGATCGTCGCCACGACATTCGAATCGGTAGGGCCGGCACCACCGGGACCATAGAGATCACGCAGGCAGCCCGTTACAGAAAGAATCAGCAGGGCAATCCCCAGTCTCCCGCAACAACTCATGAAAGACCGCTGCAGCATCGATTTTTCCCGACTTGATCATTTGACAAACGGATGGCCAGTGGCGGCGCTGCCCGAAACCGTGACAACGGGCCGGAGTGTGTCAAAAAGGAGGCGGAGGGACAAGTCCAATTGACTGGGCAACATCTCCTCTAAAGGCTTCTTTTGATTGACTTTGAGACACAAAGCGTGATCTAATTCTACGGACCAGGTGATCGCTTTGCGTTCATTTTCAGGGTGTCGTCTTGCGAAATACTGTCAAAATGATCAACAATTAGGCCTGGGATGGGAACTCCGTCGGGCCCTGTCTCGTCTGAACGTTATTGGCAACCCAGGGTGACCTGGTGTAGACCGGCCTATCGAGAGTAGATCTTGGAGCAAAGGGAAAAACCATGTGTATGCAAAACAACCTATCCGGACAGCAGAGTACCGTGCAACACAGGGTTCGTTCCGTTGGCCGGGTGGCCATGTGGACGGGTTTGATTCTGGCCATGCTGGCACCAGCCATCGCAAACGCCCAGGGAGTCCTGCTGGACATTCGGCCGGATCATTCCTACCGGTTGCCGCGCCCCATTCATCCACCGCATCCAATTCCCCGCCCCATCCCACATCCGAGACCTCGCCCGGCCCCCAGTTCCTACAAGATCCAGGAGTTGGCAGTAAACGTCAACTTGGTCGACCAGGTTGCCAAGGTCCAGGTGTCTCAAACCTTCGTGAACACGGGCAGTCGTCAGATGGAAGTCTGTTTCGTGTTCCCACTTCCGTATGACGGAGCGGTGGATCGCCTGACCTTCCTGGTAGACGGCAAGGAATACGCTGCCAAGCTGCTCGATGCCAAGAAGGCCCGCGCGATTTACGAGGGTTACATCCGGCGCAACCAGGACCCCGCTTTGCTGGAATGGATAGGGACGGGCATGTTCAAGACCAGTGTTTTCCCGGTCCCACCTGGTGCCAAGCGGACGGTCACCCTGCGTTACAGCCAGGTCTGCCGCAGATCGGAAGAGCACACG
>JAYGDH010000501.1:0-15826 GCA_046583055.1 Pirellulaceae bacterium
ACGATTGGTATTTCACCGGGCACCCTCGTGGTCGTGACCGGGAAGTGGTGAGGACGTTGCTTCGACAGCCAGCATGCTCTCACGAATGACTCGCCGGTAATAGGCCAGCCGCGTGTTACCATCGTCCATCACGCTTCCAAACGACCGACATTCCTCCAGGTAAATCAGGGGTACCGCGATTTCCCTGATGTTTAATTGCAGGTGGACCGCCTGCACCCACAGTTCCAGGGGCATTGCGTAGCCGGTTTCTGTGATCCGTAGTTGTTGCAGTGCGCTGACCCGGTACGCCTTGAATCCGCAGAACGCATCGGTCAGTTTGAGCCCCAGGGCGCCCTGTAGATCGGCCAGGATTTCCTGGTTGATCTGCTTGCGCTGTTCAGGAGGTAATCCGTCCTCGGCGAAAGTTTCCAGGTAGCGACTGCCGGACACAATGTCGACCTGCTGACAGGCCTCGATGAATTGTGGAATCCGCTGGGGCTCATGCTGACCATCGCAGTCAATGGTCACCAGGAAATCGTATTTCTCGTCGATCGCATATTGAAAAGCCGTTCGCAGGGCTGCCCCATAGCCCCGGTTCCGGGGATGGGTTATCAGTAGCAGGTCATCTTCCTGCTCGAGCAATTCCGTGGAACCGTCAGTGGAACCATCATCCACGACCAGGATGAACTCGCTGGTCTGACGTACCTTCGATAGAACCGATTGCACGTGGTTCTTTTCGTTGAAGATGGGCAGGGCAGTTAAGAATCGGCAGGGCATGGCATTGAGGGGTTGCAGCACACCGCATAAACGGATGCAGGATTAAAACAGGTAAACCACTGCGTTCATTATGAAACCGACTCTTGCTGAGGTCAACGCAATGCAGGTCGTCAGCCCGCAAGAATATCCGGGATACCTAATTCCACCAGGCCAGGGGATCTGACTCGGTTTCGCTCGCCCAGATCTCCAGGTCCTCGAAATGCTTCGCTAACGTTTTTGCCAGTTGTTCGACGGCAAAACGCTCGCTGGCGTAATGTCCCGGCAATAGAAGTGCCAACTGGTTGGCTTCTGCTTCCAGGCAAGTGTGAAAGTTCGTCTCGCCGGTAATTAACAGGTCGCATTGATGTTTTCGTGCCACGTTCAGGAATTGTCCGGCACTGCCACAAGCCACCGCGACCCGCGTGATGACCTGGTCGGGTGATCCGACAACATGTAGTCCGGGCAAATCCAAGAATACCTGCAGTCGTTTCGACATGGCCTGCAGCGAGACGGGCTGAGCGAGTTTCCCGCACCGACCAGCGCCCAACCCCTCTTCATCGTCCACTTGGGGAATCAAGGGTTTGATGGATTCCAGTTCCAGGGCCTCGGCCAGTTGCTGATTAATTCCACCTGCCGCGGAATCAAAGGCCGTGTGGGGACTGTGTACTGCAATTTTCCCTTCGATCAACTGTAACAGTAACCGGCTGGCCGTTTGCGCTGTCGTGAGTCGTTTTAACGGTCGGAAAGGAAGAGGATGATGAGTAATAATCATCTCCGCCTGCCGCTCAATGGCTTCCTCGGCACTGGCTGGTGTAATGGTCAAGCAGGTCATGACCCGCTTGACTTCCTGGTCGGGGTCACCGACTAACAAGCCAACGTTGTCCCATTCCTCGGCCAGTGTCACCGGGGCGAAGTCTTCCAGAAAACTCGAAATGTCCTGTACCGTGAGCATGTTTTCGTTTTAACGTTCCCGAGGTCGTTCCGCAACATTAGGCCAGGATTCCCCGATCCTGCCTGGTCTCCGTTTATCCGCTGAATCTTAACGGGATCGGCTGAGGTTGCCCAGCAGGACCCGTCGTGGCCGTTTGAGCACGGCTGGGATATACTGGCTGTCAGTTATTTCCCGGTATCCATCACCCGGTTGGGGAAATTCGCTGGTGCCAGGGGGGTGAGTCCAGTAAGCAAGGGATTAACGTGCTGTCACTCAAGATCAGTGTGCGGTTAGCCAGTTTTCGGCAGCCATTCAAGAAAGCCCTCCGGACGGCCGCTTCCCTGGGTGTCCAGGCGGTTGAAATTGATGCTCGTACGGAAGTACGACCTGCCGAGATGACGGCCTCAGGCATCCGACATTTGCGCAAGACCATTGCCGATTTCAACCTGCAGGTAGCAGCGGTCTCTTTTCGAACGCGAAATGGCTACCATATCCTTGAAAATCTTGATCGGCGTATCGAGGCCACCAAGCAGGCAATGCAATTTGCCTTCCAGTTGGGAACCAACGTCGTGATTAACCAGGTCGGGCAGGTCCCGCAAGAAACGGATGATCCCCAGTGGGAAATACTGGTCCAGGCGCTAACTGACCTGGGACGCTATGGGCAACACGTTGGCACATTCCTGGCGGCCGGTACTGGCAGTGAAAGCGGACCTGATTTGAAACGACTGATAGATGCCCTTCCCGAAGGATTGATGGCAGTGAACCTGGATCCGGGAAACCTGGTGATCAACGGGTTTTCAGCATCTGAAGCAGCGCGAGTCCTGGCTCCGTGCGTGCATCACGTGCATGCCCGGGATGCGATACGGGATCTTGCCCGGGGCCGAGGGCTGGAGGTTCCCGTGGGTTCCGGGACGGTCGATTTTCCCGAACTGCTTGGAATTCTGGAAGAACACCGGTATGGTGGATATTTCACCATTGACCGCCAGCAATCAGACAATGCGGTGACCGAGGTCGCACAAGCGATTCAGTTCCTGAACAGCATGTGAATCATTGAGGAGACAAGCCATGAAGAGATTCCTGTTACTGTCCGCTTTCATCCTGTCGGCAGCCGGTCTCGTGATGATCCCGGTGACCGGTGTAGCCCAGGATGATAAGAAACCGGCTGATACCAAGAAAGCAGCTGCCGAGAAAGAAAAGTTTGCGAAATTCCAGAAGGCAATGACCGGTGTCAAAATGGTCGGCCAGTTTACCGTGATCGGTAATGACCAGGGAGCCCCGGCCAAGGAAGAATATACCATTCGTAGCATCACCAAGCTGCAGGGCGATTACTGGTTGCTCAATGCCCGCATCAAGTACGGCGGCAAGGACCTGACGTTGCCGGTTCCCTTGAAGATCCAGTGGGCTGGCGACACTCCCGTGATCACGTTGACCAAGGCAAAAATTCCTGGTCTGGGGACGTTCAGTTGTCGCGTGGTAATTTATAACAGCAAGTACGCGGGCACCTGGGCCCATGGTGAAGTTGGAGGACATTTGTTTGGCACGCTTGAGAAACCCAAGGCAGCTGCACCCAAGTAGATGGGTTGAACAGATCAAGTTGGACTCCTGGATGCCTCTGCTTGGCCTGTTGACCATGTTCACAGGGCTCGCTGGCTGTGAGCCAATCGTGGTATTGGATCATCCCCTGGCGGATGCCCGCACCGCACGTGCTGACAATGAGCTCGTGGGTTACTGGAAACAGGTGCCAGACGATGCCGCTGATTCGATACATCCTGTACCGGTGACGATCGGTCTTGATAAAAGCAATTCCCGTCTTCACGAGGGAGTGTTCATGGAGCTGGAAGATGACGGAAAGGTAAAGGTTCGTCGTCTCAAAATACCAACTACTCGTCTGGCGCTGCCATCGTCGTCATCGCCGCTGCGATTGATGACCGTGGCGGCCAGGGACGTGGATCCGGAAAACAAGGTGGCCAAGGGTTACCTGCTGCTGCGTTACGAGATCCAGGCGGGTCAGCGATTGAAACTATTCTTGATGAACTCATTGGTTATTGCCGAAGCGATTGAAGCCAAGAAATTGCCAGGCGTTGTCAGACGTGCGAAGCCGACTGCTGATGGAAGTAAACTGAAAACCAAGTACGACGAGATTCGTATTACAGCCAGCCCAGCCGAACTGACAGCGTACCTGAAGAAAACGGGTGCTGCCTGTTTCGATAAAAAACGACTGATCGAGTTCCAGAAAATCGTGACCGATTAAGTGACTCCCGATTTACAGCCAGGGATCCTGCAACACGCAGCGCGCAACCAGTGCCAGCGCAGCGGTTTCGATCCTCAAGACCCGTCTTCCCAGCGAGGTGGCAGCCCAGCCAGCCACCAGGAACTGCTCTGCCTCCTCGGTCGTCCAGCCTCCTTCCGGACCAATGGCCAGCACCATGCCGCCGGCAGGTAGCCCGGTGCAATGCTGGTCAACGGATCGTGCTGCCGAATTTTCCTGCAGGTGCGCAAAGATGCGGCGGTCGCAGTCACTGGTTTGTGCGATGCACTGGTCGACGGTTTGCGGTGGCTGGATCCGCATCAGGCGATTTCGGCCAGACTGCTTGGAAGCCTCCACGACGGTTCGCTGTAGTCGTACCAGTGCCTGGGGTACCGGCTGGGCGACACCGCGTTGGGTGATCAAGGGTACCAGCGCAGAGGTTCCCAGCTCGACCAGTTTTTCAACCAGCCATTTCTGCCGATCTCCCTTGGGAAGCGCCACGGCAACGGTCAGTTGAGTAGGCAGTTCTCGATCAACGGCCTGGCGATCACGAATCAATAGCTCCACGCTGTTTTTTTTCAGGGCCTGGATTTCAGCCGTGAACTCGTTCCCTTCTCCGTCAAACAGGATGACCTGTTGACCGACCTCCGCGCGCATGACATGTAGCAGGTGATGTGCTTCACGGTCACTGATCGTGACCTGGTCATTGCTGGGGGGCGAATCGATAAAGTAGCGTTGAGCCATGGGACTGCCGATCGGTATGGCGATATGTTCCGCTGGGAAACGGGACTGTTTTCAGGGTTTGGTGACGAAGGGAAGGAAATCGATACCGGTGCGAGTCGCGTTGGCTCGAAAGCGAACCACGTAAACACGGTTGGGAGCGCGGCCGCTGGCACAGTAGGGCATCAGGATCGATTCGTCCTCCATGACAACGAAGGATCCCGGGTACCCATAACAGGAAGTATCCAACGGGATATCCTTTGACCAGGTGCGGCCCTGGTCCCTGCTGATCCAGGCTCGCAGGTTGTTCCATGTCGCCACGGCAATGATCGTGCCGTCACGCAGGACGATGAGCTGTGGTGCCTTCAGCTTGCCGGTGCTGACCAGGCGGGTCGAGGAGTCCTGCCAGGTAACTCCCTGGTCGCTTGAATAAAAGACGGCCCCGTCAGGACGCGTCAGCAGGATCAAGCGACCATCTTTCAGTTGGGCAATGGCCGGTTCGTCAATGTTGTTGTCGACCCGGCTAATCCGGCCAGCCACTTGCCACGTTTTTCCCGAGTCATCCGAGCGGCGGATGGCGCCTCGCAGGTATTTCTCCCCTCGGACCTGGTAATACGTGGCCCAGAGAATACCACCATCGGCCAGTTGAATTGGGCGGCCTCCATGAGCGCGCTCGTAGAAATTACCCGGGCTTTCCAGCCAGCTGGGGCGAGACCAGGTTTTGCCATGGTCGGTGGATCGCAGTACGAACTGCTTGGTATTGAGTCCAGAAATGTCCCCCTGGAACTCCTGGGGAGCCTGGAGATAGCCGTACCAGGAAGCCTGGACCCCGACGAAACATAACAGCGTTCCATCCCGGCAGCTGAAGACCGCGTGCGCACCGTCATCCAGGCGATAGTCGATAATCGTTGTCGGCTTGGACCAGGTCTTGCCATCGTCCGTCGAACGGCAGGCCATGGTACGGCCACCCGTGGGAGCGGCAAATTCCAGTGGCCAGCCTTCCCGGGTCCACCGCTTTCTTAGTTCCGGCTCGATTTTCCTGGGTTGCGCAAAGGATGAATGCCAGTAACCGGCGGAATGGGCCAGCAGCAGGTCTCCATTGGGGAGTCGTTCCAGGCCACCGGGCCAGCCGATGAAATCACCGATCCCCGGGTAATCGTCGGGACGGTTATGGTCGGCCGCCGTCACGCAGATGCGTGCCTGTCGGACGGTCAGGGGTTTTTCCTGGCCGCTGACCCAGGCGGGGACGATCATCGCAACCAGTCCCGTGATGTGCGTGATCATGAGGCAGGGATTGGTGATCCGGGAAAAGCTTGGTTGGATGATCACGGTCTTGTCCTCCAGGAAGCAGCAGTAACCAGCAGTCAGCATACCGCGCTGAACCGTACCTTGACCACTGACTTGTCGAGGTAACGGGTGAATCCGGGAAATCGGACTCAATAAGAGAAACGTATACCACTGACGAGATTACTGAGATCTACATGCCCGACATCGTAGTAGTCATAGCCACTGTAGATTTCCAGTCGGCGAAACTGGATACCTGCCGTGAATCGGCAGTGAACGAGGGTGGCTTCCCCGATGGCTCCCAAATCAATTTCCGCGGTGGTAACCCAGGGTGCACGGGGTAGCCAGTCCACAGCGTAGGTGACGTTGAAACCGAAATCGCTGTCCTCCTGGTCGGCAAGCCAGTTGAATCCCAGGCCTGCTCGAAACTGAACCGCTTCACTTTGTGCAAAGCGATACACGATATTCAGATCACCAGTCCACAACTGGTCCTGGTTTCCTGGTGCCAGGTTCTCGTAGCGGTAGTCCACTCCTCCGTCCAGGCCCCAGCGTGACCTGGTTTGCAGCAGCGCATGACCACCGACCCGGGCCGTGGCATCAAAGCTGTCACCATACTCGACATCCATTCGCATAGCCCATGCACGTAGCCTGTCATTCCGGGACGGCAATTCACCAATGGCCATGAAGCCCGCCTGGTCGGCCTCGTACGGGTGCTGAAAGAAATACCCGTCGATGGCATGGTTGTCTTCCAGGTAACCGATTGGCGCCCAGAAGGGAGATGTAAACGTTATCAGCAGCACCTGGCCGAATAAATCGCTCCAGGCGTCTTCCTGCTGCTCGTCTTCCAGCCAGCGAGGTCGCCGCTCCTGTTCTTGCCGGGGAGCTGCGGTTTCCTCGATATGACCTGGTGAATCCCGAACTTCCCGTCGCAACTCTTCTAACTGGCCATCCGCAGCCAGGCAGTAAGGCTGGTTCATGGACAGCAATAACACGAGAAAAGCGTGCCACTCGAATCGTCTCGCGAGGGTGGTGTTTTTGCCCGGTTGAGGTTCTTGTTGAGGCATGGATACTTGAGGTAACCTGTCGGAGGCAGGTGCTGGAATTAGCAGGATCAAGGGCTGCGGATTCTATAGAGGCAAGATCGAGAAGTCCAGATCAATGAACCTCTCCGTATGTTTCCACAGTTATTTCCAGGTATAGAAGAAGCTCCAAGTTGATCTGGTTTTGCAACCGAAGTTCGATAGAATAGGTTTTTCTACAATGGTCCTGAATGGTCCTGCTGCCTGACAAGGAGAAACCGTGCCCAGTGATGCGACGATGCCGCCGGCCGACGATGATTCCCAGGAACCCGCATCCGAGCTATTGGAATCCGAACCGGTTGAACTGGAACCGGTGATCCGGAAAACGCTGCAGCTTGATTTACGTACTCCCTGGATCGCGGCGGTTTGTGCCTGGGTATTTCCCGGTGCCGGGCATTTTTACCAGCGTCGGTACATGAAGGGTTGTATCTTCATGGTCTGTATCCTGGCAATTTATTTTGCCGGGCTCATCATGGGCGGTGGGCACGTTGTCTATGCATCCTGGGTGCCTGAGGGTAAACGCTGGCAATATATTTTCCAGGTGGGAGTCGGTTTGCCGGCGTTTCCATCCATCGTGCAGTGTCGCAGAGCGCGTAGTGAAGAATTCCTCGAAGAGGTGCGTTTCATCAGGGAGGTGCGTGAGGCCGATTTTTATCCGGAGGACAACACGGTTACGGCGGATGAGTTGATCGAATTATTGCGTATCAAGAGTTCGAGTTTGCAGCTGTCTCCGGAATCGTTGGCACGCTATCGACCTGGGGAAATCCTGGCACGCTGGGACGCGAATTCTGATGGGGTACTGAGCATGGATGAGTTACCAGCTGCGGAATTATGGCCCAACGGCTGGATGGCACCTCCCATCCCGATCAATGTTGCCGGTGACGATCAACTGGCACAGTGGCATCATGAATATGGTGCCCTCTTTGACATGGGTACGTTGTACACGCTGGTTGCCGGTTTGCTGAACGTCCTGGCTATTTTTGATGCCCAGGCAGGTCCGCTGATCCTGTCCCGGGAAGAAGACCAGGAAAAGAAAAAGTCCATTCAGACCCGGATGAAATTCAATAAAGGATGATGGGCGTGATTCCCTTACTGGCGACGATGAATATTTACTGGTTCCTGGTACCGTTGGTGGTGGCCATTAGCCTGGTGTTTAGTGCCACGCGTCATGAACACTGGAAACCCATTTGTTCAGGGGCAATGCGTTCCACAACGTGGAGCATGGTTCTGCTGGGCATTGTTTTTCTCTTGCTGCTCGTGATTTCCTGGTGGAATTGACAGTCCTGTTCCCGGGATCATTACCATGACGAGAATTCCGTCAAAAACGATTACGCCCGCTTGATGCTGGTGAGAAACCGTGAAATAGCGGTTTTTGGGCGTGGAAAGCCGCCCCGGGTCGTGACCGGATGAGGCCGGTGCAGCGGAAATTATCATCTACAGCTTGCCATTTCCGGATGATGGAGGCACAATTTAGCAGAGAGGCAGCTTTTGACTGCCTCTTTTTTATTTGGGTCAGTAAAGAGCTGGAAAGAGAAGACCAGTCCAGACGAGCTGATTTCTACAAGTGGTTTCTTCTTGCGAGTCGGGGTGAACACGCACCAGGGATGAAAGTTGTCATTCTCGGAGCTGGTACGGTTGGTCGTTCGATCGCCGAATCTCTCAGTAACAGCCGACACGGTGTCACGATCGTCGATCGTAATCCGACCATTGCTCGAGATTTGAATCGAGAGCTGGACGTGCGTGCCTTTACTGGCCTGGCTTCACAATCCACGACGCTGTTCCAGGCCGAGGTCCAGGTTGCTGACCTGTGCCTGGCGGTCACGGGAGACGACGAGGTCAATATCGTGGCGGCGAGTCTTGCCAAGGCGATGGGTGCCCGGCGGTCAGTGGCTCGGGTTTATGCGCCGATTTTCCGTGACCTGAGCACGTTCGATTACGAGAGCCATTTTAATATTGATCGCATGTTGAGCCTGGAACACCTGACGGCCATGGAGTTTGCTCGCCAGATTCGAAACCCGGGTTCTGTCATGGTGGAGAACTTTACACGCGGGGAACTGGAGTTCCAGGAGACGACGGTTAGTGAGCAAAGTCCCTTCATTCACAAGTCGCTGAAACAGCTGGATTTACCCAAGGGTGTCCGTATCGGCTCCATTGCCCGTAAGGGAGATACCTGGATTGCCGGTGCCGGGGATAAACTGGAAGCGGCTGACCGGGTGACCCTGATTGGCAAGCGAGAAGAAGTCGAGGAAGTCAGCACCATCATCCAGAAAGAGTCTGCCCCCCAGTTGGATGTCGTCATTGCTGGCGGAGGGGAAACCGGGTTTCACCTGGCCAGTATTCTCGAGAGCGCCCATTGCAACGTTACGTTGATGGAATCCTGCGAGGAACGTTGCCAGGTCCTGTCCCGGAACCTGAATCACACAACTGTCATCCATGCGGATGCGACCAGCCGTGCTCAGCTGGAAGAAGAGCGGGTAGGCAGCGCGGATGTTTGCGTGGTCTGTACCGGGGATGATGAAAATAACATCATGGTGGGGGTAGAAGCAAAAGACCTGGGGGTTGAAACCGTGATGTGCGTGGTCAGTCGACCCGACTACGCGAACGTCGTGGGGAACCTGGGTATCGACGTGCGTGTCAGTCCGCGTGATGTGATGGCTCGGCAGGTCCTGAATTTCCTGCATACCGGTCCGGTGGTTTCGAGAACCATCCTGACGGGAAGCAGTATTGCTGTCTACGAGTTGGAAGTACAGGAAGGATCGGCTGCGACCGAACACGTGTTGGCCAAGTTGCCACTCCCGGAAGAATGCTTGATCGCGGCCGTTTTTCATCGAGATTACGTGCGGGTCCCGGGGGCCGATGATCGTCTTGAATCCGGTGACTCCGTGGTCGCCTTAATTGAAAACTCCGTGGTGGAAGAAACCCTGGAGCAGTTCAGTGTCAACGGCAGGTAAGGCATGAACTTTCGCCTCGTATGCAAGTTACTGGGGATCGTCTCGCTGTTAATTGGCAGTATGATGTGCCTGAGCCTCCCCTGGGCATTTCCCAACTGGGGATACCGTGTCCTCCAGGGACGTGAACTGGTGGCAGGACACTCGTTTGAAGGCGAGGGCTTCATGGCCCTCTTCCTGAGTGTCGTGGTTTGTGGCGTGGTAGGGGGTGTGCTCTGGCGCCTGGGCAGGAACAGCCAGGAGGAGCTGTACCGCAAAGAAGCCATGGCCGTGGTTGGGTTAAGCTGGGTACTGGCGACAGTCCTGGGTGCCTTGCCATTCACGTTTGCCGATGTTCAGCGTGGTCCCTCGATTCGACTCGACAGTGAACACAATGCTCCCCTCCTCTACGATTTCGATTCGTTGCTCGGCAGCCACTGGATCGCAGTGAAACCCCTGGACCCGGTCCAGTTCGAAGTTATTTCCCGGCTGGTGGACAGTCCCCTGGGGGCCCGCGGCAGATCCATCGCGGACCTGGCCAAGGAGAGTCGCTACCACGATGCAGGCGACATATTGAAGAAACTGGCGAGTAGTAATCGACTGTGGGAAGAGATCCTGGTCTTTAGTGATCCGCTTGAGAAGCAGGAGAACTGGGTCCACGCGAAGTGGGTCCCGATGACGTTTACGGATGACCTTTTTGAATCCCAGTCCGGTTTTAGTACCACCGGAGCCACGGTGATCTCAGACCTGGAAAATCCACGATTGGTTCCTCACTGTATCCTGTTTTGGCGCAGCAGTACGCACTTCCTGGGCGGCCTGGGAATTATCGTGTTGTTCGTCGTGCTGCTGGGCCAGGGTTCGGCAGGTAAAGCGCTCATGCGGGCAGAAATGCCGGGCCCTAACAAGGACGGGGCGATGGCGCGCATGCAGCAGTCGGCCTGGATGTTTGCAGCGATCTACTGTGGGCTGAACTTTATCCTGGCATTGATCCTGATCGGTCTGGAACTGACACCTTTTGATGCCTTTTGCCATGCCTTTGGGACCATGGCGACCGGCGGCTTCAGTACGTACAACGGAAGTATCGGCAGTTTTCAGAGTTCGGCCATTGATTACACGATCACGATCTTCATGATCCTGGCTGGTACAAACTTTACCCTGCTCTACCTGTGCCTGTTGCGACAGCCGGGCAAGTTGCTGGCGGACGTCGAGTGGCGTACCTACATGGGGATCATTCTTGTGATCACCGGACTCGTGATGGGTTTCGGGATTGCCAACAATGATTTTCCTGCTGACTCGCTGGCCGAGAAAGTCAGTGATGCCTTTCGCTACGGCTTGTTCCAGGTCGTGGCCATCGTGACCACGACGGGCTATGGAACGCATGACTTCGACGCCTGGAACAACTGCGGCCGCGGAATGCTGTTTGCCCTGATGTTTATTGGCGGCTGTGCGGGTAGCACCGGTGGTGGCATGAAAGTGATTCGCCATATCCTGTTCGTGAAGATCTTGCGCATCGAGATCGAGCATTCCTACCGGCCCTCGGTAGTTCGACAGTTGCGACTTGGCGGCGTCCCGCTGGATGATCCCCAGCTTTCGAAAAACATCCTGGTCTACTTTGGTGTGATGCTGATCCTTTTCGTTGGCAGCTGGTTGTTCGTGATTGCCGTGGAACCGGATATCACCTGGGGACATGCGAATGAACACAAGTTGATTGATAGTGCGACCAGCGTGGCTGCTACTCTCAATAATATCGGTCCCGGGCTGGGAACCGTGGGAGCCACGCAAAACTATGGCCATTTCAGTACGATTAGCAAGTTGTTATTCATCTGGTTGATGATGCTGGGGCGAATCGAGATTTTCTCCATCCTGGTCCTGTTCCTGCCGGGGTTCTGGAAAGACCATTAAGACAACTGTGATCGTCATTGCCTGGGACCATCCGTGGATTTCTTCCACTTTTTCCAGGCCCGGTTCAGGACGCGTTTCTCGATGGAGTGAGTGAAGGAACTGTCCGTTCCACGTGGGACGAGACAGGGCTCACTTCATTCACGGAAGGGGGACGAGATGACGCAACAACCAGCTATCGTGGGGCGGCATTCACGCGCGCTGCGCATTTTGACATGCCTGCAGTCCGGTCCGGGATTCAATGCACAGGAACTGGCGAACCAGATGATGGTCAGCCGCCGAACTATTTTTCGTGACCTGAACCTGATTCGTAATGCCGGGGTGTCAATTTTCTTTGATACCACGCACGATGCATACCGATTGCATGAGCAGTCCAGGAGTGTGCCCTTACCACGGTTCCAGGAAGAAGACCTGATGAAGCTGGTCCTGATGGTGCAACTGACCTACCTGAATGACTTCGAAGATTATGTCCAGTCGGTCCGCGAGGTCCTCGCAAGGTTACTGGCCGGGTATCCCCAGGAAACCAAGGAGCGCATCGCGAGGATCATTCATGGGTGTTCCATTGTCGATACCGGTATCACCTACGATGGACTCACCCGAGAAATGATCAAGGCCGTGTTCGAATCCATTTCTCGACAACATCAAATTCGTATGCTTGTCAGTGGGGAACCGTTGGAACAGTTTCAGCATGTTGCCATGGAAGGGTCGGCGATCTGGACCAAGTTCGCGCCCTACCAGGTCTTGTTGTCCAGCGATCGGTGGTCTGTAGTTGGACGATCATCGTTACACCGGGGCGTCAAGGAATTTGATATCCAGAATATCCAGAACATTCAATACACCGACGACTCCTATGAAATCCCACGGGGTTTTCGTGGACGACTACAAGCCGCGAGAAACCAGGGATGAGCCGGCTGCACCTGGCTGGTTCGGACAGGCACTGTTTCACCAGGCAGCTGGCCCCCGAGAACCCCCACTGCCGGACAGTGTCTGTCCTCCCTGGTTCGCGTGGTCTGACCGGTCTCGTGGATTTACTTTTATCGATCGTGGGGTTTGTTGGTTTGCGGATGGTCAACCGGATCTCAAGTTGGTCTAATGTCGCCGGTGCCCTGCGATAACAGCAGTCTGGCACGGTTTTCAACGACTTCATGCAGGCAGGCTTGATGGATCAATCAGCTTCGGCGGATAGTTTGCTTCCGGCACCTGACTCGGTGCACGCACTGGAAGAAGTATTGAGCCAGCCGACCCCGGCCGTGATCGAGATGATGAGCCGCCTGGAAGGAGACCTGGTGCTGCTGGGAGTAGGGGGCAAGATGGGCCCAAGCATGGCCAGGATGGCCAGGCGCGCCGTGGAAGAAGCCGGTACGAACCAGCGCGTGATCGGTGTCTCTCGTTTCACGGATCCTGCGGTACGTGACCAGCTGGAATCCTGGGGCGTGGAAACGGTGGGCTGTGACCTGCTGGATCCTGCTGCGGTAAGCCAGTTGCCACTGGCTGAAAACATGATTTACCTGGCAGGATTCAAGTTCGGTGCCAGCCAGGATCCGGGACGCTTGTGGGCCATGAACTGCCTCGCTCCCGCGTTGGTTAGTCGTCGATACCGGGACAGTCGCATCGTGGCCTTTTCAACGGGTAATGTTTATCGAGCGGTCTCCGTCGACAGTGGGGGGTCCTGCGAAGATGATGCCATTGAGCCTCATGGTGAATACGCGATGGCCGCCCTCGGCCGCGAACGAATGTTTCAACACTTTAGCCAGGCTCATGATATTCCCATGGCCCTGTTGCGACTGAATTATGCCCACGATTTGCGATATGGAGTTTTCGTGGATGTGGCACAGGATTTATTGGCCGGGAACCCGGTAGATATTTCGACGGCCCATGTTAATATCGTCTGGCTGGCAGATGCGAATGCGATGACGTTGCGAGCCCTCGAGCATGTTCGTGCACCGCTGCAGGTGATCAACGTGACGGGGCCGGAGATGCTGAACGTGAAAATGGTCAGCGAGCAACTGGCCAAGGAACTGGGAGTGAAAGCCGCGTTCACCGGCCAGGAGAGACCAACGGCGTTGTTGAGTAACGCCACGATGGGAATGGAATGCCTGGGTGCCCCGGAAGTTTCGGCGAACCAGGTCATTCGCTGGACGGCCGACTGGGTTGGCAACCATCGTCCGCTGCTCGACAAACCAACCAAGTTTCAAGTACAGAACGGGAAATATTGAGAGGAACCGGATCATGTCCCAGAGCAACTACATCGAGCGGATGATTGATTTAAGCGATGCCGATGCCAACGTTATCTTGAATATGAGCCACGAGGAAGCTGCCGAGTTGGTGGCCAGTGGAGACGCCGAACGCGTCGGCCAGATCGATGGCCAGTTCGCGCTGGTTCAGAAGCGAGGCAAGGTCGTGCGGATGGCCCGGTCCATTGGACGTCCGCTAAGATATTTCCTGGCCAAGCAGGCGGCCGGACCCTGCCTCGTGGTGGCTGAACGTATCGATGAGTTGAAAGCATTCCTGGACAAGGAAGGGTTGGGAGACCAGTTTCATCCATCCTATACACGCATGGTTCCGGCGCATTACTTGGTGGAATTGGGATTGCTGGGATGCCCGGATCCGAACCCCACCTATACTCGTTTCTTTGATCCCGTCCGGAATCGGTTGGGGACGGACCTGGACGAAATTGGTGCTGCCTATATTGGCGCGCTGGCTGATGAGTGTAACCGCTGGTTGGACCAGGTGGATGCCGGGGAACCGCTGGGAGTCCTTTTTTCAGGTGGCATCGACAGCGGATCGGTCCTGCTGGTTCTACATCACCTGTTGTTGCAGCGTGGTGAGTCGCCTGCTCGACTGAAGGCATTCACACTGTCGATCGACGGAGCCTCACCCGATGCCAGCCAGGCCGCTCGTTTCCTGGAAGAACTGGACATGTCCTTTTACCTGGAAGTCATCGAGGTGAGCACCGGGGATATTGATTTCCGGGAAGCAGTACGGGTCATCGAGGACTACAAGCCACTGGACGTACAATCGGCCACGATGGCCCTGGCGATCTGTCGCGGAATCCGGCAGCGTTACCCGGACTGGAAATACCTGGTCGATGGAGATGGAGGCGATGAAAACCTCAAGGACTATCCGATCGAGGAAAACCCGGAATTGACGATTCACAGCGTGCTCAACAATCTCATGCTTTACCAGGAAGGCTGGGGAGTCCATGCGGTCAAGCATTCGTTGACTTATTCCGGCGGACAAAGCCGAGGTCATGTACGCAGCTATGCCCCGGCGCGGGCCTTGGGATTTTCCGGCTTGAGTCCCTACGCATTACCCAACGTGATCGCCGTGGCCGAGGGGATTCCATTCGTGGACTTGACGGATTGGGACCACCAGCGGTTGTATTCGCTCAAGGGGGAGATTGTACGAAGAGGCGTCCAGGCGGTCACGGGTATTACGATGCCCGTGTTCGAGAAACGTCGTTTCCAGAATGGTACGGTGGATGAAACCCTGTTCCAGCAACTGTTTCCCGAGCAGGAATCGGATTACCGAGAGGTGTTTGCCCGGATGTATTGATCGCCCGGCGGTAAAGACGGCGTTATGCTCAAAGAACTTCCTCATTTTACAGATGCCCAGATTCTCGCGGCCCGTCCCCCGAAGAATCACGTTGATCCCCGGCATCCCTATGCCTGCTTCCTGGAAGAAGAATACTCGGCCCGGGGATACCTGGAACAGGTCGCAACCGTTTTCCTGACCAACCGGGAATGCGCATTTCGTTGCTTGATGTGTGATCTCTGGAAGAACACGACGGACCAATCGGTGGCAGTTGGAGATATCCCGGCCCAGATCGACGCTGCCTTCCGGCAGCTTGGCCTTGAGGAGGCACTTCCGGGAGAAGAGGTGCGCCAGGTTAAACTATACAACAGCGGGAATTTCTTCGATGCGCAGGCGATCGCTCGGCAAGACTGGCCACGCATTGGCGAGCGGCTGGCGGGTTTTCAACGAACGATTGTTGAAAATCACC
>JAYGDH010000503.1:0-2040 GCA_046583055.1 Pirellulaceae bacterium
CAAGGCTGCGGCGGACAAGGCTGCGGCGGACAAGGCTGCGGCGGACAAGGCTGCGGCGGACAAGCCTGCGGCGGATGCCACGCCACAGGAGCCGGCTGCGACAATTCCGGCTGACCCCTCGGGCATCGGTGTTGGCACAACGGAAGGTTCAGCGGTTGTCGGTCGCAAGAGCACCACGGTCGAGTTGCGTTTCGGCCAGGCAGGCAAGCAGGATTCGGATTCAGTGGGACAGGCAATTGCCGGGGCCTCGCTGCTCGACAAGATTAAAGTCGCTGCAGGGAACCTGGAGGAGCCGATCGTGCTGAATGACTCGGACATCGATCTGAAGCCGCAGGACGATGATCACGATCCGAAATGGACAATCGAGAATGGAGCTCGTTATCAAAAGTGGAAAGTAACACTGATGCAAGATCAGTCCGTTGCAGAGAGGGTCATCGCGAAGCTGAAAACAGAATTGAGTAGTACTCCGATTTTCCATTCTTCCAGCACGATTGGCGGTAAGGTTGCCGGTGATACGCAGCGTTTGGCGATTTTTGCCATGCTGACCAGTCTGCTGGGAATTGTTGGCTATATCTGGATTCGGTTCCAACGAGTCGTGTATGGTCTGGCGGCCGTGGTGGCACTGGTACATGATGTGCTGGTGACACTGGGAGCGATTGCCCTGAGTGCGTACGCAGCCTCGTCACTGGGATTTTTGCAGATCGAAGCGTTCAGTATTAGTTTGCCGGTGGTGGCCGCCTTCATGACGATTGTGGGTTATTCATTGAACGATACCATCGTGGTCTTCGATCGAATTCGGGAAGTGCGAGGCAAGAGCCCGGATCTGACGTCAACGATGATTAACCAGAGTATTAATGAAACCCTCAGCCGAACCGTGCTCACGTCATTAACCACGTTGGTCGTGGTACTGATCCTGTTCTTCTTTGGTGGCCAGGGGATTCATGGTTTTGCCTTTTCGCTGGTGATTGGCGTGATTGTCGGTACGTACAGTTCGATTTTCGTCGCCTCGCCGGTACTTCTCTGGTTGAGCACGCCGCGGTCCTAGGCCTTGCCGGTGATGTAGCTTGACCCGCTTGTGTGTCAGGGTGCGCCTGTTTTTCCGGGGATTTGCCTCTCTATAGAAACGCTTTCTCAAGTGTTTACCGGGTTGGAGCCGATAGCGATCTAAGGCGATCTCTCGCGGGAAATGAGGCATTGGCTATGGTTTTAACGCATCGGCAGGTTGTATTCGGTCTTGGTGTCCTGATCGTAGGGATTTGCTGTGCCCTGCCCTTCCAGAAGATTCGTCCCCAGGTTGCCGTTTCTAACGTGTCAGACGAGGTGTCAACACCGGAAGAGTTCGTGTGGCTTGAGAACGGGGTAGCGCTGCAGGTTGCTGCCCAGCAGGACCAGGCATCACCTGCGTTAAGTCTCTACGATCAGTCGCGAGAGCAGGAAACTCCAGGCCGACTGGTTCCACCGCCCCGGATTCGAAAACACGCGAATCTGGAGAACATCGTGCCAAGTCAAACAGTGCCTGGCCAGCCCAGTCTTCCCCTGCGGCCCGATGAGACGCTTCCCGTTGACTCTTCGGTCGAGGTGGGAGAGTTGAAACGAGCGACCGCTCCGCTGCCGTCGGACCAACGCTGGCAGTGGTACAAGGTGCGTCCCGGAGACAGCTTGAACACGATAGCTGAACGATTTCTCGGCGACGCGGGGCAGGCCAACCAGATCAGGCAATTGAACCGGGATCGGGTTGGTGACGTGGAATCACTGTCAGTTGGCTTGCAACTTCGAGTGCCCAGGTCGACTCCTTGAAAGAATGTCTGCTTGGTCGACAAGCGTCGATCAATTGGATTCTGTGAAGGGATTGGTGCGATCGGTCCAAGGGTATTCCGCCTTGCGTTTGTCCAGGCGGTAAAGGACAAAATTACCGATCAGGTTGGAGATATTTGGTTTCACGCTGCTGGCAAGTAAGTCGGCGCTTTGCCTGGTGCTTTCGATACCGATCAGGAACAGGTCCTGTTTCGCCAATCGTTCTTTCTGTTCCTTGGGTGGCTT
>JAYGDH010000511.1:0-4409 GCA_046583055.1 Pirellulaceae bacterium
ACCAAGAACCTGTTGTTGCTGGGCCTCGTGTTGGCCGTGGCTTCACCTTTGAGTGCTGCCGACGAAAAAAAGAAAAAGAAGCGGCAGCCTAACCTGGCCGCCCAGACGATCAAGAGATTTGCCAAGGCCGAGCTGACCGATGAGCAGCAAGCCAAGGTAAAGGAACTGGCGGCCGAGCACGGTCCGAAGATTGCCGCAGCACGCAAGAAAGCTGCCTTGTCGGCCGAACAAAAAGCTGCCCGTTCCAAGGCGCTTAAAGACAATAAGGCCGCTGGTAAAAAAGGTAAGGAAGCTCGTGCTGCTGTAGATGCTGCCTCCAAGCTGAGTGACGAGCAAAAAGCGGCCATGGCAGAGACTCGCAAAGCGAGTGGTGCTTTTAATGCCGCGGTGGTTGCCCTCCTGAGCCCGGAGCAAAAGCAGAAGCAGGGTATCAAGGCTCCCAAGAAGGGTAAGAAGAAGAAAGATAGTTAGTAAAACTAACTGAATCTGGTTAATCAGAACGGGCCGTCACTTCACCGAAGCGACGGCCCGTTTCTTTGGGGTACCTAGCGTCGTGCCGGGTTGCGCCCTGTCGTCGCAGGCTTGGCTTCAGTTGCCGTGCTGGGCGTGGCTCGTTTGCTACGCTCCCGCGCCGCTTTCTGCAACTTCTCGAGCTCGTCCAACTGCTGGGAGCTAAGCACGGCCATGATTGCCCGGTCTCGCTGGCGGGTCACGGATTTTAGATCGGCTTGCAGCTTGCCGATGCGATCCTTGTAACGGGCCTGGATCTGGTAGATTTCCTGGCGTTGGGATTCATCCACGACCTTGCCGAAGTGTGCCGGCAGGCGGCCACGAAGTTTTTCGCTCTTGCTGCTCTCGGTGCGTGGTGATTCATCCTGCCTGGATTGGGGGCCTGGGTGGGCCAGGATCCAGCTCGGGATCAGCAGGGTCAGCATGGTACAGGCCAGCCAGGGTCGCAGTGTGTGAAGCATCATGTTCGGTTCTCCTTGTGGGGAAAAGTAAAAAGGGTAACAACGCGTTACCGATCAATTCTGCCGGGTGTAGAACGAGCGGCAAGTGCTGTTGGGCTGCGCAGAGAGAACCACTGACGGCCTGTTGTCGCTGGTCAGGGAAGACGCTGACCAGCAGTTGTCAGCGAGCAGCAGCAGCGAGGAGAAAAATCAGCGTGACGGCGCATGAAAAAGGTCATGACGTGTCAATCCTTCGACATGTCATGACCTCTATCCTGAAACGAGACGATCCCTGGGACCATCTCGCCCTCCCGGTTCGTTCATGTCTTCTATCGACCATCCGGGTCATCGGACTGGAAACGTTTAGGCCTGTTTTTTCCAGGCTTCTTGGTTTGGCAAGATATTCCGGCGGGTGCAGGTTCGGGACGAATGGATCAGGTAAACTTTGTCGGTCAGGTCTGCGGTGACCGGGTACCGTTGCGGTAAATACAGGCAGCCCTGTGCATGGTTTCCGGGCGTTGGAAGATTGCCAGCGACCGGGGAGGGCGACGGATCATTCGCTGGGGATTGGCTTGTAGCAGGGGATAGCGGGCTCTATCTTGGTGGCGTGCGTGGTGGTATTACCGGTGTAGCATTGAGGGTCGGCCATGGATGATCAAGGAGCGTTGAGGTGGGAATAGTCAGTCCCTGGGCTAGTGGTTGCCTGTGCATCGTACTGGCAGCGTCTGGGTTATTGTTGCTGGGTTGGCGGCGTTTACGCGGATCCACGTTAGTGGCTCCCTGGGCCTGGTGCTGGGTGGGGCTCTGGTCCCTGGCCCTGGCGGAGATGTATCGTGGTGGAGGCCTGGAGGGTTCCACGGCCTGGTACTTTGGTTTCGCGGTCACCACGGTTCTACCGGGCATGGCCTTGCTGGGAGCCCAGCGACCTCACGATCGAATCTGGCAGTTTGTTGTCGTGAGCTTGTGGGTCATCCTGGTGTTGCCTGCCGTCAAGAATACCCTCCTGGAACCTGGTTCCATCTTCCAATTGCATCTGGCCTGGGGTTGGTTCCTGTGGTTGTTGATCCTGCTGGGTTTGTTGAATCGAATCGGTACGCGTTATTGGTTGGCTGCGCTGTTGGTTGCCGTGGGGCAGTGCCTGGTATTAGCGGGTCACTTGCCGTGGGTAAAATATGAACTGGGGGGTGTCGGTACGTTGTCGGCTTTGGCATGTTTCGCAGTAGCCATCCTGGTGGTCCACCTGCAGGTACGTGGTGCCCCGCGGTCGCTGACTGGATTTGACCGGGCCTGGATCGATTTTCGCGATCGGTTTGGAACGTTGTGGGCTTTGCGAGTTGCAGATCGCATCAATACGCTGGCCGAGCGGCAGCAATGGAACGTACGGTTGACCTGGCAGGGGCTTCGCGCCAGTTCAGATGAGAACCAGTCGCTGTGCCTCGACGTGGAAACGGCAGCGGTTCTCCATCAAAACCTGAAGAACCTGTTGCGTCGATTTGTTCCCGCCGATTGGATCGCAGAACGGTTGCCAGTTGTCGAGGACTCGGCGGTGGATGAACTCGGATCATGACGAAAGTCACGACTGATGGGGGTTTGATGATTCCTGGTGTCTGTTGTAGGCTGAATTGAACAAGGGAAGACTGTATTGGAACCGGGTGGGTACGCATATTACCCGGGGTTTAGTCACCGGGACCGTTTGCCAGGAGTTGGCCACGCATGAAACGAGAAATGATCCGTAACCGGAAGCTAGTAGGCAACGTGGCGCGAGGCTGGATGTTGGGTGTGGCTTGTCTGCTTGGTTGTTCGCCAGGGCAGGACGTGGGGCCACGCAAGGATCCTGGTGAATCGGCCGGGAATGCCGAGAAACAGGCGGGTGAGACGGATGCTGACAAGCGGGCCGTCCAGCCGGATGACCCGGAACAGGTGGCCCGCATCGAAAAAATGGGCGGTGAGGTCCAGAAAGATCCCCAGGGGCACGTGATTGTCGTTGACTTTGGAGGTGCTTTTGGGGGCGATGTGGACTTCAGTGCATTGCAGGGTGTTCCTTCCGTGCAGCATGTGATCGGCGGAGGTGGCCCGGCCATCACGGACGAGGATCTGGAACAACTGGTCGGCCTGCAATTTCTGAAAGTGCTGGACGTCTCCGAGAGCCCGGTGACGGATGCAGGTATCATGAATTTGCAATCATTACCGCGACTGGAGGATCTCAACCTGCAGCGTACCAATATCACGGATGTCAGCCTGGAAAATTTCACGCAGTTTCCGGCGATCAAGCGATTGCGGATCGTGCGTACCAATGTGACTGACGCAGGACTGGCTCATCTGAAGCAGATTACGGCGCTGGAATTATTGAATCTCAAGGATTGCATCGGGATCAGCGACAAGGGCCTGGCACACCTGGCAAGTTTGAAGCGTTTGAGAAACCTGACGGTCTGGGGGTCGCAGATTACGGATGCCGGTCTCAAGCAGTTGGGAGGACTGACCAGCCTAAAGGCGCTGGGGTTGGACAATACCCAGGTAACCGATGCGGGTCTGAAGGAACTGTCTGGGTTGATCAATCTCGTGGAACTGAAGATGTATGAAACGTTTATCACGGATGATGGTTTGACAGCACTGGCAGGGATGACCGGGTTGGTCAAGTTGCAGGTGCGTGGTACGGGCGTCAAGGATGCCGGCCTGGTCCACCTGAAGGCGCTCTCGAAATTGAAAATCCTGGATTTAAGTGAAACCCAGGTTGGCGATGCCGGGATGGTGCATTTGAAACAGCTGGCCAGCCTGGAAGATCTGAACCTCTGGGCCACGACTGTTACGGATAAGGGTGTTGCGCAATTGACTTCCCTGCTGAACCTGAAACGGTTGAACCTGGACAGCACTGGTATGACGGATGCCGGGTTGCTGTCTGTTGCGAAGTTCAAGAAACTGAACTGGTTGAATCTGAGCTCTACCGAGGTGACCGACGAGGGAATCCAGGGCCTGTCGGGACTGGCCGAGTTGAGGTTGTTAAAGGTTACTTTTTGTGACGCAATCACTGACAGCGGAATCGATGGTTTACGGCAGTCGTTACCGGAGCTTTATGACATTGAACGGTAGCTATAGGCTGGATTTAGGGAATTGTATGCCTGAATGTCTGTTTGCGGGACTAGTGCTCGGGAACAGGCTTTTGTAAGCTGAATGCTTGTTTTTGCTTCTCTTTCAGAGGTCCGGCGACGAGTCATTCGACGCAACTGGACGGAAAGTTTTCTTCGATTATTCTGGATAGCTGGTGCTCTGATTCTTTGATCTAAATGGGACGTAGTTATGCGGCGACTTTTGGACCATGGTAGTGATTCAGGTGGTTTGCTTCGCTGGCAACTGCTGGGTTGCATCCTTTTCTTTTGCAGTTGCTGGTGTGGACGAGATCCTGGATTGTTGGCCCAGGAGCCGGAGGATCTACGGCCGAGTATCTTTGCGATGGGAGAGGCG
>JAYGDH010000052.1:0-4107 GCA_046583055.1 Pirellulaceae bacterium
TGGTGCGGTTCGTTCGGTCCGGATACCAGCTAACTTGTCCGGTCCTGCTCGCTTGTCCAGTTCAGGCGTCTTGCTGGTGTGGTGGGAACGTTCGTGGTCCCGGCGTTTCTTGCTGAAGTCACGTATCTGGTCGAGGTCGCGTTGGTGCGATATGCGTTGTTCGCTGGCCAGTCGTACGAGTTTCTGTGTGGAGCGATGGTCCCGTGCCACGTCATGCAGGGAACGCCCGAGGACGTTGATGTTGTTTTGTTGATTGATGACGATGTTGGTCTGGGACTTGAGGGTTCGCGCCGGCCGATGTTGTTGGTGGCGTGAAAAATAGGAGTGTGACTGCCGCAAGCGATGCGTGTAGTTGATGCCACTGCGGGCAAAATGCCACTGGTAGTAGGTTGAAAATGGGTCGCAGCCAAAGCCACTGCTGTGAAAGTTGAAGCTGGCATAGAAACGACGGGATGAATAGCTGGCACCGTAGTAATCACCAAAATAGTAATGGTGATAGCTTGGTCGGATAAAGAGATGCATTCCGATGCTGCCAAGGTTGATCACGCAGGAAGGACGATAGCGATAATTGATATTTCGATGACGATGATGTCGAACGTAAACCGGGGCAAATAGCTGACCGCGGCGCGGCATCCGATAATCCCAGTAGCCACTGACGAAGACCGAGCCACGCGGGGTCCAGACGTAATGAGCCGGGATCCAGATCCCGTCAGCGCGAAAGGGTCGCCAGTAACCTGGGCGCCAGCGGTACGTGGTGTTGTAGTTCCAGCAACCAGGTACCCAGAAATGATTCGTATCGGGAGCAGCACTGGTGGGACCTCTCTCGATACTCAGGGGTGGCTTCTGCTGGTATTGAACGGCGTCCTGCGTGGTTGAAATCCAGAATCCGGAAATCCAGTAGTGGCCCTCTTCCCCCTGTTGATGCCAGTAGCCAGGGACCCAGCGGCGATCTTGCGGCGGAACACGCCAGACACCACTGACCCAAACGTAATCTTCACGCTCGTCGTCCCAGGACCAGTATCCGGGGATCCAGAGAACGTTCTCGCCTTCTGGTTTATATTCAGGAGGAACCTCACCGATCGGTTCCGGGGGAGCGTTGGGGACCAGGACGCCGGAATCAGGGTCGTTGTTGATTTGTTCGGCAAACGCTTCATGGACCGGACCTCGCGTTAAAACCTCGGGTGCCTCCTGGCCAGCGGCGTCGGTGCCTGGGGCTGGCAAGGTCTCTTCCTGGGAAAAACCGGCCCGCGTCAGGCCCAGCAGCAGGGAAGTGAACAAGAGGGTATAGATAAACGGGCGAGTGATGGTACGGGGCATGCGAATCACCTTCGTTGAAAATCCAGGGGGTGGGGTAACGGCGGCAGGGTCAGCTGACGGGCAATGACCTACTGTCGCAGTACAGGAAAATGCATTTCCTGTGCCAGAGCTTGACAGGGAGGGGGTAGAATCGGTGTTCCGACCAGCTTTTTCCCAAGACGGCTGTTTTTTCCGAGCCACAGGACGATTCCCGGGGTTTCATAGACCGGCTCGTTGTGTCGTCACAGTGATTACAAGGAAAATCGAACTGAGTACGCGCGCGGGGCGTTGCGGGATGCCTCCTGGTGGTGGGGCCCGCTGCTGGTAGTCAGCGGGGATGGCTTAGGTCGACATCCGGTACCGGTATACCTAGATTAGGCATCATGACGAGACCATTTTTTGATATCAGCAAAAGGTAGCGCGGCATGATTTCATTCACGAAACGTCTGGTGGCTTCCGTCCTGATCCTGGTCATAGCAGTGGCAGTAGCTGGGGCGCAGGCCCAGGAGCTGACGATTCCCTCGATCGACAAGGTGCCGCGGATTGATCGTAGTTCGCCACGGCCACCGGTGCAGGTGCTGCGTACCTCCGCCTTTGCCCTGAAGCTCAAGACTCATGCCGTGAAAGGTAAACGCTACGTGATCCTCACCGATCACCAGGAAGCGGCCTACCTGGAGCCATTGAATCGGCTGGCCAAGCATCGTGAGGGTGTGTTGCTCCAGGTTGAGGACTTGAACGGATTGGCCGCGGAACGGGCACAACGGCAGGACTTGCAGGAAAAGTTGCGAGACCTGGACGTGAAATTCCTGGCCATCGCTCCGCGCACGAAATCGTATCGCGAGAACACGCTACTTGCCCTGTGGGAGACCCTGACCACGCTGGATGACGATCCACAGTTGGATGTCTATCCGGGTATCCTGATGGCGTCGAATCCAAAATCATTCGCTCGCTTGATCCAGCAATCGATAGACCACCAGCCGCGAACGGCAGAAAATGTCAAACCCCTGGCCATTAGCCAGGTCCGGACTCGCAGCGAGTTGCGTTCACTGCAGAAGGCTGGCATCTTGCGAAACGTTTTTGCGTCGTATGGGATCAAGACTCCGATCGTGGCGATTTACGGTTCCGAGGCCAAGGGTTCGCCCGAGTTGCCGGGTGATGACGTCTGGAACCTGACCATGGCGGGACCTCGGAAGTTCGTGACGAAGTTTCCCGAGGCGCCTGCCCGGGCGCTGCAGGAATCATCGTTGATTGTGATGCATGGTCATGGGATTCCGGGGATGTCCTGCTCGGTCGATATCGATGCTATCCCGGTCGATTTCTCAGGAAAGATCATTCTCAGTGGCTCCTGTTTCGCTGCTGCGCCAGCAAATTCGGATTTGCCAGCCATGTCGCGAGCTCCGGGTGGCTATACAGTCTCGAAGAGACCAGCCTTTGCCACCCAGTGCGTGGACCAGGGAGCCATTGTCTTTTTTGGCCACATGCGTTTGAGTTCCGGCTTTCCCCATCTTTACCCGGTGCTGGAACAGTGGTTGGCAGGGAAGACCGTCGGGGAATCCTACCAGCAATTGATGAATGCCATCATGGCGATGCGGGGATTGCGTCCGGGTAAGTTCATTTTGCCCAACCCCTCAGAGGCGGGTCGCCGGATTCCACAAAACATCCTGCTCTACGTCGTCCTGGGTGACCCGGCACTCGTGCCAGTGGCTCCTCTGTCGAAAAAATAACGACCTTTTCTGCTGGCAGCCGTTATTTTCCGTGGCGAAAGTGGTGATCGGCAAAGAGCAGGTACTGTTTCCAGTCGTAGGCAGTTACATCATGTTTACCGCTACGGACATGATAGCCAATCGTCCCGGCTACCGGCTGATTCACGCCCGGCCATTTGGTAGCGGGTAAACCGGGCTTGCCCAGTAACTGGTAGACGGGATGAGCTCCCAAGCCGGCAAGAAATTCACCGTGCGGATCTGCCCAGCGATCTTCTTGGGCACTGGCGATGTAGACCGGCCGCGGAGCCATCAGGGCCATAAGCATGTGTTGATCCACCGGCATGGCGGCCAGGTCCTCGTTGTACTTCGTGTAGTTGTCGCAGAACCAGTGGGGAAAGCGGTCGTTGATCACCTTGACCGTTTCTCCGAACTGCCGCCGACTCAGTGCTGCTCCCCCGCAGCCGGAATCGTTGGAGATAACCAGGGCAAAGCGGGGATCACTGGCCCCTGCCCAGAGGCTTGTCTTGCCGAGCCGGGAGTGACCGATTACGGCGACATGCTCATGATCGACAGCCTTGTCGGTCTCCAGGTAGTCGAGTCCGCGACTGAGCCCCCAGGCCCAGGCACTGATCGTGCCCCATTCGGAGGGTCCCGGTTTCTTTTGGCCTTCTTTCAAAAAGAGTGGGTGGACACCGTTTTGGAAATCGTCATCGTAATCAGGGTCAATGTCCCCGCAGTAAGCAGTTGCCAGGCCATAACCGTGACTCAGGATGGCATCGAGATCCCACCGTGAGGCACTGGTGCCGCGCGTCTCTTCTGTTGACCGGTTGTTGACGATGCCGTCACCCCGCCTCATCCATCCCTTGTTGAAAGTGATGTTCGGATCGGCATGGACAGTGTGATTGCCGCGGAAATTGAGCCCCATGAAGACCGGGACCGGACCGTCGACACCATTGGGTAAGTAGAGCAGCAGGTCCATCCGTGGACCGTTCTTGTCTGCCGTGAAATGAATGGAGACTTCCTTGCGGGTGGCTTTGCCATCCAGTGCATTCTTGTCGGTCGAGGTGACCTGGAAACTCATAGCCTTGGGGGCCGCCGGCATCGTTCC
>JAYGDH010000603.1:0-17007 GCA_046583055.1 Pirellulaceae bacterium
GTAGAGGGATTGCTGTTAGCGGCTTGCTGGGGGTGGGAGATTGCGGGAGTTTCCAGGTGCGCAGGAGGCCGTCTTTTTCCAGCATCAGATCCCAGTGCGTGAGATCTGTTTCGGCGGAGTGCTGTTGGTGGTATAGAATCACGTAGCGTGGCATGCTGCGAGTATGGCTTTCCACCGACAGTTTGACCAGCCATGAGGTTAGATTGCCTGGCGTGCAGATTCGCCCTGTTGGCTCATTTGGGATTGATCGTGGTTTCTTCCGTGGCCACGATTTTCTTGACACTTCGCGTACTGCTGACCTCGGCACGTATCTTGGCCGGACCGATCTTGATCGCCTTGAATTCAACCTCGTAGCTGAGCGTCTCGCCAGCGAGAATTTCCTTGACCTTCGGAAGCGTAACGCTGCGGCCATCATCTGCAAATTTCGGCCGGTCGGTGGATTGATCCTGGGTAATTTTCTGGAGTTCCAGGTTGGCAGGGAAATACAGTTGCATCGCTATTCGCTGATCCGTTTTGTTTCGATCGTTCTTCAGGGTAATCACGTACTTGACCGTACTGCCGACCTGGATGGGATCGCTGAAATCAGAAATTTTCAAGATTAACTTGCCCTGAACGGGATTGGCTGGCTCGTTTGGAATGTCAGGATTTTTGCCCGTGTTGTCCGGCTTGGGCACCACTGGCTGCGGAGGAGGTTGGTCGTCTGGCTTGGGTTGAGGGATAGCGGTTATGCATTTCTGTACCTGGACCCGTTGGCCATCAGGTGTGGTTACCTCAACCTGGTGGCATTGCCGGCCGGCCTTGGCAAGGTAAAACGTGAGCGGTTGCTTGATGCTCTGTCCTGCCGCGAGTCGCGGAATGGAAAGTCGAATCTCGCGAATCTCAGGTGCCGACCGCGTCTGGAAGCGATCCACATGCTGGAGTCCCTCATCGAAGCGATCCGAGAGGACAATGTTGTCCAGATTCGTGGTACTGTTGTTGCGAATTGTAATGTTGAACTGCACTGATTTCCCTACTTGTCCGCTTTCGGGACCTGTCATGGAAACAGCCAGCTTGGCCGCCGTGATCGAGGTCTTGCTGGAGGCTTGGGCCTTCATGCCATCATCGCTGCGAGCATTCCAACTGTAGACGATATCACCGGCGGTTCGTGCCTGGCATTGAACCACCAGCGTCCGTGACGTGCGTGCCGGGATATCCCCGATCAACCACTGTGTCGAATCACCAAAGGTTTGCCCGGCCAGGGAACTGCCGGTTAATTTGAGCTGGGGAGGAAGTTGATCGGTCAGGATAACATTGTTGGCAGGTAAATCGCCGGTGTTGGCGATGGTAACTTTATATTGCAGGGTCGATCCGACCGTGGCTCGCGAGGGGCCGCTGGTTTGAACATTCAGCCTGGGACTGCTCCAGGCAATCGTGATCCATCCCTGGTAGGCATTTAATTGTGGAACTGATCCGTCCGCTGCGGCTGGTCTGGAAATCTGAACCTGGACCTGCGTAAATCCCGCTTGCTGGGCAGTCGGATTGAGTTGGATCGAGGCCTGGCCCTGGGCATTGGTGGTGACTTCCAGCGACTTGGTGGCCTGGTTACCGAGTTGAGCGTTCTGGGCCTGGCCGAGAACTTCATACCGGACCGTCCAGCCGGCCAGGGGGAGTCCCGTGGATCTGCGAGTAACGGTTGTGGTCAGCGTTTTTGGCTTGCCCAGCGGAGCGGAAATGGATGCCGGTAATTGCCACTGGGCATCCACCCAGTAAACCGTGGCAGTTTGAGGTTGACGGTTCCAGCGGGCAGCCCGAGGAGCGGTGACAGAAATCTGGCTTGTTCCTTCAACGGCAGAGGTCAAGCGTACCCAGCTTTGCCCGGTGGCGAGGACGAGGTCATCTTGCGTTGTTTCCGTACCTCGATCGAGCACTTCCTCGTTGCTGGCTGTTACACTCGTGACGTGGCTGGCCGTCGCCTTGCCGGTACCTTGCCGTGCCAGCCAGTCCAGTAGTTCACGGCCAGTTTGCCGCGTTGCCGTGAAGCGGCTGGGGCCGCCGACGGGCAGTGTCCAGTCCAGTAGTTGTCCGGGCAGGTAATTCCCCTCGGTGTCACGGATGCCGGCGAGCAGCATGACTTCGGTTCCGATAGGAGCAACGCTGGTAGCAGGAGTGATGATGATTTGGCTGGCTGGGTTACCGGCGGGTATGGCCGCTGGAGGAGTAGGCTGTGGATTTGCTAGGGCAGGTGTGGAGGCAATTCCTGGCTGTGGACATGGTAACGGCCGGTCAGGACGGGAAAAGGCAGGTCGAGGCAAACCGGGAATCTGGCCGGCCCCCAGGGGATTGACGAATTGAGTGGTCGCCGGTGCTGGCTGAAAGAGGCGACGCCCGGTTGGATCGATCCTGGGAAGACGAGTTGTTGAACAACTCGTGAGAGTCAGCGCGCACAGGATCCATGCATAAAGCCAGCCATGTATCAGTTTATGGGTGTGCGTCATGGTCAATCGAAACCCGTATCAGCATGGTGAAATGAGCGCAGACGGGGGGCGCAAGAAACTCTAACACGTGATCTAGAGCCAGGCGGCAATTGCCCCAGGTGTGGATCGTGAGAAGCTGTGAATCAGGGCCGATTATACCGACCAGGCCGGAACTGCCGGGTTGCTCCCGGACTAGCCGAAAGCAGCAGACAGCTCATCCAGTACGCCCTGTTCGGAAGTAGAGATCTTGTTGCCCAGTCCCAGGATGCCCCCGGTGGCTTCGGCAACTAATCTTGCGCGGGTGATGATCTGGGTCTGAAGGTTTTCCTTGGTTTCGGCAGTCAACGTTTCACAGAGGGCACGGATGTAGTCCTTCCAGGCCTCCAGTAAATCGCCACCAGGTTGATTGGTCAGCCAGTCTTCAAGCAATTGATGAGCGGGACCTGATTCGCCAAGTCCCTGTTCGGCGGCGGCAGTCAGGATCGATGAACGTTCCTTGTCGTCCAGCTTACCATCCGACCAGGCAACCTGGACGATGGGAATTAACGAGACCGCAGCAAATGTTTCTGGTTGGATGTCAGCTTTCAGGAATTGCTGCAAGGTTGCGGAATCTTCAATTCCAGAAACCGTCGCCAACTGTTGTAATCGTTCTGCGACTGCTGCTTTGGAGCGTAATTGTTCCAGAAGTTGGTTGTTCTGTCGGGCAAAAAAAGATTCTTCCAGGGCTCTGCGGCGGTTGCCAAGTACTTCGTGATTCATAGAATTTGCTCTTGGTTTGCAGAAATCAGGGGTAATCAGGAAACTTTACACGTCATCCCAAGGGGTCCCTGAAGCTTCTCGGTAGCTGCCTATTCTAGCGATGAACGGTCCGAGTGACCAAGCCGGGGTAAAAGCCCCAGGACGATCTTGCCATTTTTCTCCATTCTAGCCAGAATACGGTGGCTAGGATGATTTTTGTCTATTTGGGGATTTTCGGTCTATAGGAAATCCCAGTTCAGTCGGCAATTGCTGTAGAAGATCAACCGGATTTTCGCAGGGTTAAGCGGGCTTCAAGGAGTAACGGAATGCGTATTCGCTCACGTCAACGGATCTTGAGTTTTCTGGCGGGTTGTATGGCAGTTTGTGCTGCCGGCCTGCAGGTCGACGGGGAAGAACTTTCCCTGGCGATTTCCAAGTCAGCCAGACAGGACCTGGAAAGTATTGCCCAGCAACTGCGCGAGGGCAGCCCGGAATTTGTCGCCTGGTCCGCAGAGACGAAGGTGGAGCGACACCAGCAGTTGACCGCAGCGTTACAAGATCTTGATGCGTTGTTGGAACGAAGTGGTGAAGACCGAGAGGAAGGGTGGAAGAAATATCTGCGCTGGGATGCTGTGCAGAAACAGTTGAGTGCCGAGAAGCCGGACATTCGCCAGTTGCAGCCCGCCCTGGCGCAGTTTTATAAGAATCACAACGGATTGGAGATGGGCCAGTTCACGGGAGTTCGTAGCACGTTACGAGACTACATGAATGCCCTCGTTTTCCAGGATGCCGAGGGCGCCAGGAAAACGCATGCTGCGCAGATGGCCCAGTTAAGCAAACGACTGGATGCTTACTTGAAGCAACCCAACAGTGAAGATGCTTGGGCGATTGGGCGAGGAGTTGGTTGGTTGGTGCGATCCCGCCAGTCGCCTGAAATGCGTGCCCGGTTAAGCAAGGCCTTTGCGAACGATAATCTCGTGTTACAGGCGTCACAGCGTTTCGTGGAAATCAATGGAAGTTCCGAGGTCGAGGACACAACCGATATCACGGATGTTATTCTCGGAACGTCGATCACGGGAGTTGCGAAAACCAAGGGAATGATTACGGCGGCAATGGTCCCAAACAAGGATCGTGTCTCGATTGATATTCGATTGAAAGGAGAGACAACCTCCAAGAATGTGGGGATAAACCGGGGCGTGGTGATTCATAATCGGGGTGTAACGCAGATCAAGGCGTCCAAGCGAGTGTATTTTGATCTGACAGGGATTCACAGTGATCCGGCCGAGGCCGAGTGTACGACGGATTCGACCGTCGATAGCATCGAGGCCAAGTCGCAGATGATGCAGCGTATCGCCTGGAAACGAGTTGGCAAAACCAAGCAACGAGCGAATTCAATCGCGTCACAGCATGCCGAAGTTCGTGTCGAAGAATCGGTCGATGCCCAGACAGATGAAAAGCTCGGTAAGGTCAGCGAGACTTACCAGGAACAGTTTCGCAAGCCGCTCCTGCGACGTGACGGTTTTCCCGAGGTGCTGATTGGGCAGTCCACGAAAGACGAGTTGACGGTACAGCTGAAGCAGATCGCGCGATTTCAAGTGGCTGCGGCCACGCCCGCTCCAGCGTTGACCGCGACGCATGATTTGGCCGTGCGGATCCATGAATCCTTGGTGCGAAACCTGTCCGAGACGGCCCTGGCCGGTGTGACGTTGACAGACGAAGGCCTGGAGGAGATGTTGAAAGAGGCAGGTGCCGAGGTGCCGGAAGAATTGCAGATTTCACCTGATCGGGAGTCCTGGTCCATCACGTTTGCCTCCTCACGCCCGATTAGCGTTGAGTTTCGACAGGATAAAGTAACAATCGCAATCCGTGGGCGGAGATTTACCCAGGGTGAACGAAATATTACCGATCCCATTCGGATTGCCGCCACCTACCGGTTGGAAAAAGTCGGCAAAGGAAGCAAGTTGACCCGTGATGGAGAGGTGTCGATCGATTTTATTGGTCGCGAGATCTTGAACGCCCGGCAAGTTGCTTTTCGAACCGTGTTGCGACGAAAATTCGGAGCACTCTTCAAACCGGAATTTGCCAGTCAAGGCCTTCAGTTACCCGGTGCCATGGAGAAGCTAGGGGCACTCGAGGTTAGCGAATTGAGTTCGCGAAACGGCTGGTTCGTTCTGAGCTGGAAAATATCGGAAAAAGTCCTCAAAACCGCTGGGCTGGTAGATTGAAAGGGTAGGACAGTTCCGTCCTGGTTCCGGTAGCCTCGGGGGAAACGGGTTAAGCCATGGATCGCTGGGTAGAAATTGAATTCGACTGTTTGCCGCTGCGAACCATCGGTAGACTCGACATTCCCCTCGATGCTTCTCCCGCTTACCAGGCCAAGTGTGCCAGGATCAAAGAAGCGATTGAACAGCACGGTTCCCACAATAGCTATTACCTGCATAATGCCCAGCTGACGTTTTACCTGACCAATTCTGCTGACCAGGGAATGGTGCAGTTCAGTTTCGAGGGGACGCTGTTGACCAATGAAGATGATCAGCAGACGCAGGACTGCTACCTGCAGGCCAAGCTGTTACGAGAAACCTGTGATTGGCTGACCCAGCCTGTTGTTGACTGGTTTGAGCAGAGTGTCAGGTATGCGGTGGCGGTCGAATTCGATCGGTATATCCAGGCTGGAGACCTTGAGAAGACCAAGGAACGCATGAGTAGCCTGGCAGCGGCCCAGGATGTTTCGCAGGCTTTTCTGGGTATGTATCTGTAGGAGCAGAGACACTTGTGTTGCTATCATCCGGCAACATGGGTTAGCAGCGGGCTCTAGGAAGAAAGCGTTTCGTTGCGTCAGAAATAATGCTTCGCAATTGCAGAATTAGATGCAAGATTGTACGATTCCTCGACGATAACAGCCTTGCCGATTGAAGCCCTCATCATTGCGCGAGCAGATCGATGAGGACCGGGCCAGTTTACTGGTGCGGGGGGGAACAGTCGACACGGTAAATGCGTAGGCTTGCCAGGTGAGCCAGTTTAAAAATTTCCCCCCATCTTGATCCGGATTCCCGCAACTCGTGCTTCATCTTGCTTCATTGATCGGTCGGTCCACTCGCTTGCTGGTACTGGCCCTTGTCCTGCTAATAACCGCCTTGGTTGGTTGTCATCCGACGCAACCGTTCTACTTTTGTGAAGGTGATCCCCTGGCACATTACCTGGACCAGGCCACGGACCTGGAGTACCCGGATGTTTACCAGCCGCGTCTGGAAGAAGTTGAAAAGACAGTTGCCCCGATCACGCTGAGTAATGCCGAGATTGGCGAGTCATGGAACATCACGCTGGAAGAGACGGTTTCGATTGCCTTGCAGAACAGCAAGGTGATTCGCAATCTGGGTTCGGTCACTCCATTTGGATTTGCGGACGGTCTGACGAGTCGGACCGTAGGATCGGCAACGGTTTACGATCCGGCGATCTTTGAAACGGATCCGACGGCTGGCGTGGAAGCCGCCTTGTCGAATTTTGATGCGGCTTTTACGACCAGTGTTTTCTGGCAAAAGACCGATCGTCCACAGAATGTCACACCCAGCTTTGGTTTCGTGCCAGTTTTTTTCCAGCAGGACCTGGGGCAAATGGACATGTCGTTGTCCAAACGAACGGCCTCGGGAACCGTTTTTACGGTGAGAAACCAGACCACGTATGATCGTAATAACCGGGGGTTCGGGCGTGCCTTGCCCAGTGACTGGTTCACGGCGATGGAGTTTGAAACCAACCAGCCGTTATTGCGGGGTCGTGGTACCCAGGTGAATCGTATCCCAGTGGTGCTGGCGAGGATCAACACGGATGTCAGCCTGGCGAGTTTTGAGTCCAGCGTGCGAAACCTGATAATGGATATTGAGAACACTTACTGGGATCTGCATTACACCTATCGAAACCTGGAAACCACCAAGATTGCCCGTGATAGTGCCCAGGTGACCTGGAAGATCGCCTACGAGAAGCGCAAGGGTGGCGTGGAAACAATCCAGGCAGAATCCCAGGCCAAGGAACAGTACTTTTATTTTCGATCCCAGGTGGAATCTGCCTGGCGTGACCTGTTGAATACGGAAAATCGTTTGCGTTGGTTGATGGGGCTATCTCCAACCGACGGACGAGTATTACGTCCGATTGATGAGCCGGTCCAGGCGCGTGTTCAGTTTGAATGGCAGGATGTGCACGCGGAGTCATTGATCCGTAGTACGGAGTTGCGGCAACAGAAGTGGGCCATCCAGCGTCGTGAGTTGGAATTGATCGCGGCCCGTAACCAGTTGCTTCCGGAGTTAAACCTGGTTGCCCTCTATCGCTGGTTGGGCCTGGGAGACGACCTGGTCGAAGCTAACCGACGGGGCTTTAATTTCGTTCAACCTGGCTCGCTGGCCTGGGATGAATTGACAGAAGGAAATTACCAGGAAGTAAGACTGGGCATTGATTTTACTCCCCCCAAGCTGGGAGCTCGCCAGGAAATGGCAGGTGTTCGGAACGCCCAGTTGCAAATTGCTCGTGAAAAAGCACGCCTGGAAGACATGGAGCTGAATACATCGCACCTGTTGACCGTGGCGATGAGAAACCTGGACAGCAATTACGAGTTGGCTGAATCTCATTTCAATCGCTGGGCTGCTTCCCAGCAGGAAGTTAATTCAGCGGAAGCCCTCTACAAGGGTGGCAAGGCAACGCTGGATCTCGTCCTGGAGGCGCAGCGACGTCGCGCCCAGGCCCAGGTTGACTACTATCGAGCCCTTGTCGATTACACCAAATCGATTGCTGACGTCCATTATCGCAAGGGATCACTGCTGGAATACTGCAATGTTCAACTGGCAGAAGGACCGTGGCCCCAGAAAGCATACTGGGATGCCTGGGGACATGCCCGACGTCGTGCATCCAGTCGTCAGCTGGATTACGGCTGGACCCGACCGGACGTGATTAGTCGTGGTCCGTTGCCCCAAACGGCAGGAGAAATTGACCCTTCCTCGGCGGGGACGTCCGAGATGGCTGAACCTATTCCGGTTCCAGCAGATCCTGTGCCCCTTGATGAAGGCCAGCAACCATCCAGCAAACCGCAGCCCGAGTCGATCTTGAAGCCGCAACCGCTTAGTGAAATCCCGATAGGAACCGGGGTCGTGGTTCCCGTCTCCGCAGAGGTTGAACGGACACTTGTTCCCGGTAAAGTGGTTCCTCTTTCAACTTTGCCTGATCCAATTAGCGGGGACTGGGAACCGGAGCGGATCCAGGCCGTTTCTCCTGCAGCCAACCGATAGAAGTTACCCAGATCGGTACCAGGGGCTGCCTTCTTGCTTGCTCTTGCCTTAGAATGCACCCTTGATATGAGAGTGCGCTGAATGTGGGAGCGTCTATGTTTATTAGTTTTGACGGTGTCGATGGTGTGGGCAAGTCTACCCAGGCAGCGCAGTTCGTTGAATGGCTCCAGGAACAGGGACATCAGGTTCTCAGCTGCCGTGATCCAGGAAGCACCGAACTCGGTGAACGACTACGAACCCTGGTACTCAAGGATACGGATATCAGTATTGCTGCCCGGAGTGAAATGTTGCTCTACATGGCGGCTCGTGCCCAACTGGTTTCGGAAGTGATTCAGCCGGCGCTGGCATCCGGGCAGGTCGTGGTTTCGGACCGTTTCCTGCTGGCCAACGTGGTCTACCAGGGGCATGCGGCGGGGCTCGAGCCACGAGAAATCTGGGACGTGGGAGCGGTAGCCACCGGAGGACTGGCACCGGACCTGACCATGGTCCTGGACATGCCGCTGGAAAAAGCCGTGAGTAGGATTGGAAGAGAACTGGATCGGATGGAAGCGCGCGGGCTGGAGTTCCTGGAACGCGTACGACAGGGGTTTCTTCGGGAAGCAGCACAAGCACCGGATCGCATCGTGGTGGTGAATGCCGACCAGGAGATTCCGCAGGTACAGGATGATATTCGCCAGGTTGCCAGTCGTTATCTGAACGTTTCCTGACGGGGAAGGACTCGTCCAGAAAGTACAGGAAAGGAGGTCGTTTTCTATGAGTTGGCAGGATGTACTCGGGCATGATCGGCAATTTCAGTGGTTCCGTCAGCAGTATGTCAGCGGGCGGCTGGGAAGCAGTTTTCTGTTTGTCGGGCCTTCCGGAATCGGTAAACGTACCTTTGCGTTGAAACTGGCCCAGGCACTTTTGTGCGATGAAACCGCAGAGGGCTCGTTGATCCCATGTGAAACCTGTGCTGCCTGTCGACAGGTGAAAGCACTCACGCATCCGGACTTGTTGACAGTGGCCAGGGAAAAAGACGGTGTCGTCAGTATCGAGCAGCTGGTGGGAGATCAGGCCCATCGAATGCGAGAGGGGCTCTGTTATGATATCTCCTTGAAACCCTATTATGGTGGGAAACGGATTGCCATCATTGACGATGCGGACTACTTCAGCGAAGAGAGCGCCAATGCTCTCTTGAAAACGCTGGAAGAACCGCCCCCCTACGCAATGATTATCCTGATCGGTACCAATAAGCAGCGACAGTTGCCGACGATTCGTTCTCGTTGCCAGATCATCCGGTTTGCTCCCTTGCGGGATGATCTCCTCACTCAACTCGTGTTGCAGCAGGGCCTGGTGCAGGATCAACAGCAAGCCAGGCAACTGGCCGCCCTGGGAAACGGCAGTATCGAGAAAATAGCCGCCCTGATCGGTTCCAGTATGACTGAATTCCGCGAGGAGTTTTTTCCGCGGTTGGCCAATGCAGCAACGATTTTACCGGAACTGGTTTCCCTGGTGAATGCATTTGTTGACCAGGCCGTTACCGATCTGCCCGGTGACCAGAAACCCAAGAGGCGAAGAAAGTGCCTGCGACAGATTATCCAGATGACAACGGATTTCTATCGCCAGTTGATGCGGGAACTTGCCGGGGCAAGCTTGCATAATGGCGATCTGCTTGCCGGGCCCGTGGATATGGCAATTCGAAACTGGCCGGGAAATGTTGAGACAGCGCTAGCCTGCATTAACTCTTGCCTGGAAGCGGACGTGCGGGTTTCACAAAATGCAAATTTAAAAACGCTTGTGGAATACTGGTTGGATCAGCTACAGACGTTTAGCCAGACCCGTGATCCGCTCACACTACCAACGTTGTAAGCGATTCAATTTCCAGGGAAGGCCTGGAAGAGAGTGGCGCTAGTGTGACTGGCCCATCAAGGTTAATACCAGCTGGCGTCCACTGGCCCGGTTGCGATGTTCACAGAGGTAGATGCCTTGCCAGGTTCCCAGGACCAGTCCTCCTGACTGTACAGGAATGGAGAGGGAACATCCCATCAGCGATGCTTTCACGTGAGCCGGCATATCATCGGGTCCCTCCATCGTATGAATATAAGGGAAATCTTCGGGAACGATGGCAGACAGTGACGATTCCATATCAACCGGAACATCAGGGTCGGCATTTTCATTGATGGTCAGTGATGCTGACGTATGCTTGATGAATACGTGCAGCAGGCCCACGTTGATGTCAGCTATCTCCGGTAACGCTTCTTCGATGAATGCGGTAACCAGGTGAAAGCCTCGTGAAAAAGGCGGTAAAGACAGGTTCCGTTGGTGCCACAACATGCGAGATTCCAATTCCAGGGGTCAGAGAGATGGGGTGAAGCGGGGACAAGATACCAGATCCCCGGGTGAGAGAAAAGCATCACAGTCGATGCGATTGGCCACAAAAGAACAGTCATTCCGCTGCCACTAGGCTGTTAAAGTACGGATTTCCGTTTCGACAGAATCCTTGCGGTAGAGGTCCTGGTTTCCGGGATCGATACCACGGTTACCCCTCGAAGGTAAAATTACCAGAAAATTCTGCCAACATCGAGGGAATCGCTTGACAACGCCGCCGCAGCGGAAATAATGTAAGGTCTCGGTAAACGTCCCTAAGCGTCTCGCTAACGGTGGATCCTCGGTATCCTCTGCTGTACGGATCCTTGTCGAAGCACTCACCATCCGCTGTGTTGCTTTAATGACGTTAACCAGAGATGAGAGAAACCAGCTGGCTGAACCCTTTAATAGATAGCCCCCCTGTCCGATCCGTGGTCGGGGTGCTTCTATAGAACAGTATTTAGCCAAGGTCATATCGTTTTAATAGGGTTTGCGAACAATTTTTTTAAAGGGAAGTGATGAGAAAGGCGATTCTTATGCAAGACGTACGAAATGTTTTTGAAGCAATTGTGAAGTATGGGCACGATGAAGATTATGCTCCCCCCAAGGACTGTGCGCCAACGAATGCACCAGCCGGGTCTGGGGACAAGATCGAGATCTTGCGAGCACGGATTGCACTGGGACAGCCGCTTTGGCATGACCAGGACCGGATGGATTATTCCGGGCTGACAGGTGCTATTCGTCCTCGCGAATAGAATCGATGATCCATACTGCAATTTGCATTTAAAAAGGCCCCTCGTGATCGGGGGGCCTTTTTTAATGCAAATTGCAGGAGCGATGGAGCTGACGATTTTCGGCAACTCAGGACTTCTTGGCCGGTTCCTTCTTTTCGACGGTTGCAGATTTCGGGGTCCGCGCCAGAGCCAGTTCCTGGTTAATCTTGTCTACGACTTGTTGCTCCGTGGCAACCTTGGCAGTTGCACCTGCAACTTCCTTGTCGGCCGCAGCTGACTTGACTGACTCGATCTCGGTGAGCTTGGCCATTTCCGTAACTTTTACGGTGGCGGCGTCGAGTGCGGTCTTGGCTGCCGCAGTCCGCGTTTCCATCTCGGTAACGACCTGCTTGGCCTTTGTCATGACGACGACCTTTTCAGCCGCTGCCTTGCGTTTCGCGTCTCTCTCGGCCGCCTTCTTGGTGGAAAGGGTTTTGAGCGTCGCGGTGATTTGCACCAGTTCCTTGTCTCCACCGGATGCCTTGGCTGCTACATCGGCCTGCTCAATGGCCAACTTTAGCGGTACGAGAGCCTTTCCCAATGCGTCGGCTGCAGCGACCGTGGTACGGTGATCAGTTTCTGCTGCAGAGAAGGCGGTCTTGGATTTGGTCAGGTCAATACCGGCAGTATCGTATTGTTGCTTGGACGCGGCGGCTGTTGTTTCAGCACTCGTCAGCTTGCCCTTGGCACCGTTATAGACGGTCTTCACCTCGTTGGCCTTACCCGTTAACAGGGCGAGCTGTTCCTGTTGGGCAAGCAGTTGTTCCCGGGCGGTCGACCGCTTGGCAAACAGTTCATCCAAGAGTTTGACAAAGCCGATTTCTTCTTGCCATCGTTTGACTTGTTGTTCAGTGCTGGCAACGGCTTGGGCCGACTGTTCGGCGCGGGTCTTGTCGTAGGCTGCCTTTACTCGTGCCGGTTTAAGGGCCGCGGTTGCCTTGGCAATCGCGTCCTGGGCTTTCTTGAGGTTAGCCTGGGCAGTGGCTAATTCTTTTTCTGCTGTGGCCATCGTCGCCTTGACCTTGGTGAGTTCCGCAGTCTTGGCAGCTGCCACCTTGCGGTTGTCGTCCAGGCTGGTGGCTCGTGCCTTGCTGGTGGTGACCAGCTTGGCGACCAGGTCTGCCAGTTCCTTGTCGCCCGTGGCCTTGGCTGCGGCAGCTTGTGCTTTGGCCAGCGATTCATTGAGTAGTGGAACGACCGGCTCCAGGGCCGTTACGATCTTGGTGGCAGCCTGGTATTCAGTTGCCAGGGTAGTAATGGTTTTCTGGTAAGCAGTAATTTGTGCGGTCTTGGTCTCGACGCCCTGCTTGCTGTCTGCCATTAACTTCTCACCGCTGGCAATGTCGGTTGTGATCTTCTGCATGGCTGCCTGGGAAGCAGTCGCTGCCTGGGCCAGGGGAGCATGCTTGCCCTGTAGTTCGGCTAACAGCTTGGTGGATTGTTCCAATCGCTGGGATAGACGGAGTGGATTGGAAGTCAAGTTGGCGAGACGTTTTCCGTCACTGGCATCCCAGACCCGAATTTCTCCATTCCAGTCTCCGGCGATGGCACGATTGGTTTCATCGCAGAAGGTAACTTGCAGAGCAATCTCTGGCAGGGCTTCAAACGCGCGCAATTGCTTGCCATTTTGATCCCAGAGCTTGGTAGCCTTGTCACGGCCGCAGGAGAGCAGGCGACCATCGCGAGCGAATTCTACGGATAAGCAGCCGCCGCCATGAGCGGCCCAATTTTTGACTTGACCGCCGTTCTCCATTTCCCAGAGACGAATGGAACCATCTGCGCTACAGGAAGCCAGGATGTTGGAGTCGGATCGCCAGGAAAGTCCTCGGATCGTTCTGTTATGAGCTTTGAGTTGCAGGTATTGTCGTCCGGTTTCCGCTTCCCAGACAAAGACTCCACCGTTCTTGTCACCAGTAGCCAGCAAAACTCCATCGGGACTGAAGCTGACACAGTAAATCCAGCCGGTGTGCTTTTTCGGGATTTCGTATTCTAGTTCGCCGGTGCGAGTTGAATAAACACGAATCACTTTTCCAGAACTTCCCAGGGCAATCAACGACTGGTCCGCACTAATATCGGCACCGAGGACGGTATCCAGTTCATCGCCAACTTCAATAATCCGTTCGCCCGTTTTGAGATTCCAAACAACTGTTTTTCCCAGGGCGGCGCCTCGTCCACCACCAGCCAGCAGCAAGTTACCATTGCGGCTGAATTTAAGTGAGTGGGCAATTCCTTCGGGGAAGGCCAGGGTTCCGACCAGTTCGAGGCTCTTGCTGTTGTAGAGAAGTACCTGTTTTTGTCCGGCAATGGCGATGATGGGCGACCAGGGATTGGAAGCCAGAGCCGTTACCGCACCTGTACGAACTGTTTGGGTGAGTGGTTCCAGGCTTAAGCGGCCTGGCATCGGGGCGATTTCTGGTTTACCACCGGGCGCAGTTAAGGCGAGATCAAATTTGGGCTTCTTGGAGACGAGGGGCTTACTGCCAGCGTTTTCCGGCGCTCCGGCGTTGATCCAGTCGCGGATTTGGTTCAAAACATCGGTCGGCATTTTGTCCGCCTTGGGCGGCATAAAGGGTTCCGACTCGTGTGTTACCAGTAAGTAAAGGTAACTGTCGTCGGCACTCCCCGGTTCAATCACCTCACCAGAACTTCCTCCCGCCATCAAGCTGGTATAGCTGCTCATGTCCAGGCCACTGCTTTTCTTATTCGGGTTGTGGCAGCTTAAGCACTTGCTTCGCAGGATTGGTTGAATATGGTCATTGAAGGTAATCTTATTGACCTTCTTGGTAGCCTCTTTTTTGTCTTCACCTTGTACGAGATTGAATTGGCAAGAGATTAATACCAGTGCCAGGAAGAGCCATTTTACGGGGAACTTGCTCATTGTGATATCTCGTATCATGGGAATTGTGCCGCCAGGAGGCAGCGGAAAGGTAGGCAATAAAAAGTACGTTTGGTAGCTGGTTAATAGGTTAGTGGTTAAAGAGGAATTCTTGCGAGTTGAGCAGTGACCAGAAGATATCTTCCAATACCTGCTGTTGCTCTTCGACTTTCGCAGTCGCCAGAATTTCTGTAAGTGATTTGATTTCGGATGCTGTCGGATTTCGACTTAGGCAGCGAACGTAAAGATCTTGAATCACGCGTTGTGGATTGGCCTGAGAGGTAACAATCTTGATCTGGTCATCCGCCTTGGCAACGAGAGCATCGGCCTCTTGTTTGGCCTTGATCGCTGCCGTTTGCTCGACCGTGAAAGCTGCCAGCTGTTTCTTGGCGTCTGCCAGTCCCTGCTCGAGTGTCTTTCGTTTTGTTTCCAAGTCGGCAGTCGCCTTGGTTGCTTGCTCTGCTGCTGCCTGGAGATCTTTGTTATCAGCCGCTTTTTGAGCTGCTTCGATAGCTTGCTTTTGCTTGGCGGCTGCTTCCTGTTGGGCCGTGGTAGCATCAGCCAGCTGTTTTTCAGTCTCTTGTACCGTCTGCTGAGCCTGCTTTACCTTGGCTTGAACCGCCGTCAGATTCTTGGCAGCCGTCTCTTGCCCTTGCACGGCAGTGGTCCTGGCTTTATTGGCAGCGTCGAGAGCCGCTTTTGTTTCAGTCAGTCGCCGTTCGATTACTTTGCCGGATTCTATCTTGCTGTTGGCGGTCGTACCATTGATCAAGTGCAGTGCCTGAGAAAGATTGGGTTCCATTTTTACTTCACAGGAACAGACGCTTTCACGCTTGGCACGGCCAAACGTTGTCAGGAAATAGCTGCTCGTGTTGCCATTGGCAATTTGCACGGCGCGGGCTCCCAGCGGTAAACCGGGGAACTTGTCTTTGGTTTCGGTCACTTGACTAATCGCATCGTAGAGGATCTCCGCCCGGATTCGCCGCAGGGCACCATGCGAGAAATTAGTCAGGTCACTTTGATTGGATTCGTTGGTTTTCGTGGAGAGTTGATAGGTACGCGACAGACAAATGTCACGAACCAGTTTCTTGAAATCGTACTTGTAGTTCGTGAAGCGAGTTGCCAGTTCCGCGAGCAATTCTTCGTTGACTGCCGGGTTGCTGACACGGACGTCGTCGACCGGTTCAATAATGCCCCGACCCATGAAATGGGACCAGACAATATTCGCCAGGTTACGGGCAAAATATGGGTTTTGGGGAGATGCCAGCCATTTGGCCATGACGACGCGACGGTCTTTTCCGCTGACATCAGGTTCTTCACCACCGAGAAACTTGGGTTTCATGACGCGGCCACCAACCAGATGTTTTACCTCGCCGCCACCGCTGTTGAAGATAATCGTCTCTCGCGGGTCTTCGCCCGTTTTGCGACCAATCTGGGAGAAGAAGGCACCAAAGCTGTAGTAGTCATTCATGGTCCAGCGGTCAAAGGGATGATTGTGGCACTGGGTACACTGAATACGCATCCCCATGAAAACCTGAGCCACATTCTCTGAAACTTTCAGTGTATTGGTTTCGTTCTGGTAGTAGTTGGTGGCTGCATTGGTGAACGTCCCACCGTTGGAGCCGAGCAGTTCCTGGACCATCACGTCCATGGGGACGTTGGAGGCAATCTTATCCTGCAACCAGTTGTAGTAGCGCAACATGGCCTTGTAGCTAATCTGCTGAGTCGTGCGAATCGTCAACAACTCAGCCCATTTCATGACCCAGATTTCGACAAATTCCTTGCGGTTGAGCAATTCGTCAACAAGTTGCTCCCGCTTCTTGGGCTCGCTGCTGCCCAGAAATTGACTGTATTCTTCTTCGTTAGGGAGCACGCCAACGATGTCCAGGTAAACGCGACGGAGGAAAACCTCGTCGGAACAAACTTCCGAAGGTATGATGCGAAGCTTGTTCAGTTTCTGGTGAACAAACTTATCGATGTAGTTAAAGGTTGGTGTCTTCGGGTCGGTGAACTTGAACGCCTTGGGCAGCACGATAAACTGGCTGCCCGTGGTATGGGTTTCATAGCGAGCCATCAGGAATGCTTCACCCCGTGCGTGTGCCGTGACCACTCCTTTTTGGTCGACCGAAGCGGACGTACCATTACTACTCATGAAGTAAGCCAGTGAAGTGACATCGCGCGTGGTACCATCAGCATAGCGAGCCAGCACATTGAGTTGCTGCTCCGTGCCGTCACCGTCGAGAACTGCGTTGGGTGGATACATGTGCAAGCTCAATACGGCAGGGACCTCTCCCGGGTCATCGGGTACCGACGCATTTAGCCAGCGCATCATGGTTTGCCCGAGCTCACTGTCAGCAGAAAATCGCTTGCCGCCGGTGTGAGGCGTGGTGCCGGTTACCTTTTCCATTAAAAGGCAGCCAGCCGGATCGGCCAGATTGATACGACGTTCGGGTAATTCACGTGTTAAACGGAAGTAATCGCCGGCCGGATCAAAGCCGAAAAGGGAAAGTCGAAAACCGTCTCTCCCGCGAGCTGCTCCATGGCAACTGCCA
>JAYGDH010000612.1:0-2954 GCA_046583055.1 Pirellulaceae bacterium
CACCGATCCTGCCTCAGCAACGAGTTAATACTTGTTTCAGCAGCACCACACGTTAAGATCAAGTCAGAAACCGTGGGTGCGAAGATTTCGCCGACCCAACTCATGATTGCCGATTGGTACGAGGAAAATAACCATGCGTTCTGGCTGTTCCGTTCAGAATCACATCCTGGCTTGCTCGCTGATCTGCATTCTCGCAGGCTGGACATCTGTACCCGCCTGGGGTCGCTACATTCGTCCCCAGCTTAACCAGACGCCTGTCGAACGCCTGGTTAAGAATTTAAACGAGCAAGTCAAGAAAGACCCCAAGAGCGTCGCGGCACGATTCAACCTGGCGCGTGTCCATGCCATGGCTTTTGCCTTGAAAACTGATCAGGCCCAAACCAGGAAAGACAAACCTGAACGTGGGGCATGGTTCGGCTACGAACCCAAGCATGTCCCCTTTACCGTTACGCAGACCAAGGATCCCCAGAAAAAGAAACTGGCCGAAAAACAATTGAAACTGGCCATCCAGCAATACCAACAGGTTCTGCAACTCAAACCGGATCACCAGTCCGCTCAACTGGGATATGCCTGGTGCCTGCAACAGTCCGGTGAAACCGAAAAATCAATTGCCGCCTACCGGAAAACGGTCGACCTTGGATGGAAAAAAGAAAAGTCCTTGCTGGCAGCCGGCCTGGGCTGGCACAGCCTGGTCAAGGAAGCCTCTGAATACCTGATCCCCCTACTGGATGCGAAGAAGGATCAAGCTGAAATCGCCAAGCTGGAGATGCGTGTCAAGCACGTTCGCAAAATCCGCCGGCCTGTCACGCCAATCGTGATCCCGTTGAAAGATGGTATGACCGCAGCCGATGTCAGTGCTTCACATACCGCGGTCCTGTTTGATGCCGATGGTTCAGGCGAATCTGCTTACTGGAACTGGATCAGCCGGGATGCCGGATGGCTCGTTTACGACCATCAACGGACAGGAAAAATCACCTCGGCACTGCAGTTATTTGGTAATGTCACCTTCTGGTGCTTCTGGGATCATGGCTACCAGGCATTGGCCTCGCTGGACAACGATCACAACGGGCGACTGGAAGGAACCGAGTTAACGGGGCTGGCCATCTGGCGTGATATCAATCAAAACGGTATCAGTGAGCCTGGCGAGGTTCGTCCGCTGGCTGACTGGAAGATTATCTCCCTCTCCTGCCGTCATGAAACCGACCGGCAGCACCCGGACCGTATCCCGTTTTCCCCGCAGGGAATTACCCTGGAGGACGGTCGAACCCGTCCCAGTTTTGACATCCTGCTGCGAAAACTTCCCCGGGGAGAAAATCGTTCTTCCCAGGGCGACAGCAACTAGGCTGCCTCCAGGATGCGATCTCTTTCTTCGCAAAGATCGTCCTTGAGACGGTTGCTATTGACGACCGGTGACTCCAGGAATCGCTCGCCGACACAATCGTAGAAGAGGACGCGATTATTGTCGGTTTCCCAGATCGCGGTCAGTTTTACGCTACGCGGCCCATGGACACAGAAGTACATGCCGCAAGGATCGTTGAAACGAGTCAACAATCGTTCTGTCATCGTGAATTGCCCTATCTCCAGTTGCCCGTTATTACACAGCGTCCCATTTACATAATTACGTAATTGATCAAGATCTTGAAGTCGAGGAGCCGGAGTGATCATATGTAGAGATACCTCACCAGGGAATAAAGAATGGGGGGGGATTAATACTGGAGAAACCTCACTCGTGCATCACCGCTGGAGAAGTCAGTCATCGATTCATGGGATTCATTGATGACCACGAGGGTTTCTTGGGTAGTGTTTTTTATCGGCAAGTCAGGCGATGAAAACACATGCTGATTTTTGTTATCTTGAAGCGCACGCTTCAAGAACGTTGATATGACAACAACTTAACAACACGAATTATTTTTAAGCTCATGACGTAGCGCCGTTCGTGATCTGCGCCTGTTAACACCTGCACCGGTTGTAACACGTTCAATCAGCGTTCACTGATCATTACGGCCTTTATTGCTTCACTGAAAACATGACTCCCGACGTAACATTAGGTTGCCTTCAAGGTTACCTTCACGCTGTTGCGAGTGTCAACTTGATAATATGAATTCGTTACAATCGGACTTTCAAATCCGAACTCCTTGAATACTCAAATGTTATCGCAGCGCCAGGTAAGGAGACCATGTAAATCATGTCTCTGCGTAACCCTGACAACGAGCATGCCTGACGTTGTTTCCGCGATAGTTTCTTGATCCGTCTATGTGCAGGCTGCTGCATTGCTTCGTTCCATATGATCAAAACAATCGAAACATATCACAGCTCAAAAGATTAACGATCGGGCAAATGTCGTTGTTTCCTTCAAGTCTATTTCACGTTCGATTCGATGTAACAAACACGTGCCCAACCAACGGCTAACAAGGCACGTTTGTTGAGGCGTGTTTCCTTTCTGTTAATCATTACTCTCTGTCGCTGTCATGGATGCCCGATCTCTTACCGGCAGCTGCCGGTAAGAATCACGACAGACTTCTAACCTGGGAGAATCGATTAGTGCGCAGCGAAAAAACTTTACGCAGTGTCATGAAACGGTACGTTACTCTAAGAACCACATTACAGCGATTGGAAGAAGAAGAAGCGGAAAACGAGCAACAGGACGACCAGGGCCCACAGGAACAATTGGCCGAAAAGTAACTGAAAAGAACCGGCAGGCTGGTGGAAAAATCACTGCGGATGGTACAAGATGAGAGACCTCTTGGTCTCCAACTTCCTGTCTCCACCCGGTGAAAATCAGCATGGGCAGCCTGATACGACCGATCCTGATGATCAGTTTCGTGCTGCTCATCCCACTGATCCCGTTTCTCCTTTTTGGAGACTTGCTTCAGCAATGGATCACTGTCCAGTTCTCCGTTCGTGATTCGGCATTGCTGATCATCGCGTTGCTTTCCTCGGATATTTTCCTTCCC
>JAYGDH010000633.1:0-2377 GCA_046583055.1 Pirellulaceae bacterium
GTTTAGGTTTAGGTTTAGGTGCGACTTTCTCAGGAGCCTCGACTTCAGGAGTGTCCTGATTTGCTGGTTTTGCTTGAACGGTTTGCTGCTCGGCAACGGCAACTATCACGATAGGTGCCGGCTCAACGGCTGCCGTGGCATCGGTTGCAGAGGTGGCGGTGGTCTTTGTTTCGGCAGGTGGTTCATCGTGCAGCAAGGGGCGTGGAACGAGAGCCAGGTTTACGACCTCGAACCAATCCGGCCACTTGGGGATGTCGATCTTGATCTTGACAGTCCACGAGACAGAATTGTCCCCGGTATGGAACGAATAGGCATCGACGTTGGGGACCTGGACGTGGCCACGAAAGGAGATGTTTGCTTGAGCTCCGAATGATTCGGGTCCGGACAGCGTGAAGTCTTGATCGTGGAGTGTTGCGGTATGAGTCGTCTTGTTGGTGCCACTGCCGGAAACAGCACGTTCCGTGCACATTAGCGTTGCCTGTACACCATTGATCTGCCCGGACTTGCGTGGTGTGAAGCTAACGGTGATTGGCAGCTTGTCGCCTGGTGCTATCAGGTGTGAATCGCAAGCGATCTGGACCTCGCCCAGGCGGCGTTCGGCAAGTTGTTTGCGCAAGGAAAATAGCCGATCGCCAGTCCAGCCGCCAATAAAAGAAATCCAATTCCCAGGCAGAGGGTCGCTATCCCGGTCAGGCAGAGGACGACGCTCAGCACGGTTGCGACAGCCCGCCCAATTTGTGCTCCGAGGCCGTCCGAGGTGGGTTGGATGGGTTCGAGCAGGTTCCCGGCAGAGCCAGGTAGCAGGATGAATTCAGTTCGTGTCTTGGGATCCCGTGCCCAGGGGAGATCGATGCGCACATCGACGTAGTGATCGAGGTTGATTAATTTCCCGCGATAGGTCAGCGGCACCTTGTCGGCCGGTATCTGGAAGGGGTACGAATAGGATTGTCCGGCTTGCAGTTCACCCTTGTAGAGGGACTGTGTCGCGTACCGACCGGAATCACGATTGCCACGGCCATGCGTTTTCCAGTTACCGGCAATGACGAGCGAGCGACAGTTGACATCCTTGTTCACCTGGATGTCGACGGTGCCCGTGACGGGTTGGTCCGAACGGAACTGCTCCTGGTCGTCTTTAAAGTTGAGGGAGATATCACATTTGGACATGGCATGGTTTCTCAAGCTCTTGGAATCGTTCGTAAAGACGGCCTTCCATTGCCCGCAGATCGTCTCCGTGTTGTGCCAACAAGTGGTGGATCGTGTTCATCGGTATGCTGGGGACTGGTCCGGGATCTCTTCGTGCGAATTCTATCCGGCGATGGAAGACCTGGTCCAGTCGTGCAGCGTTGGTTCCCTCACCGGCCTCGATGGTTTTGACGTCTCGCCCGAGGCGTTGCAACTGGCGCGTAAAGTCCCGGTGTGTACCGAGAACCAGTGGTCCCGAAAATTGAAACAACTGGCGTCGTTGCCACCAGGGAATACGTTGGGCCTCATCCAGCAGCAGTGGGCTACCGGCAGGGATGGGAGGCCGCTCTCCCTCGGGAAAATGGACGTAGGCGGCGTCAGGAAAGCCTGACTTGATCGTCAGTAAATGGGTGGTCTTACCACGCCCCTTGTCGCCCAGTAACTGGAGGACTGCTCCAGGACGGTCCAGATGGGCCAGCAGCGGTGCCGTGTCGATGATGGCCAGTTCTGCCCGGTACTTGAGGGGTAGTTCTCCAAAGGGATTAAAGCGTAGGTTCAAGTGGATAAAGGGAAGCGTCAGGCTACCTCCTGTTTCCTCGGGCGTTTCGGTGATAGTCGCTGGGGGCACGATGGTTTCCTCTCACTACGCGTTACCCTATCCATTGTAATAACTGGCCAGGGCGAATGTAGCTAGAAATATAGTCCAGGAAGGTTCTGCAAGATTTCAGGGTGCAGGCCGTCCCAGTGCTTTTCGCAGGTAACCAGGTCGATCCGTGGTGATTGCCACGGTACCCAAGCCCCGGAAGTAATGAGCATCTGCCGGTTCGTTAATCGTCCAGACACTAAATTCCTGCATGCCAGCCTGCCGCAGGGCATCCAGGAATTGACGGGTCACGATCTCCTGGTTTCCCTGGGTCCCCAGGCCGTCCGCTTTTGTGTCTTTTAACGTACGTACGATCTGCTCAAGATCATTCTTGTATTTGCCTGTTTTCGAATCCTTCTTATAGCTGTGCAGCCAGTGGGCCCGAATCTGCGGTAATTGTCGCTTGGATTCAGCGATGGCATCTGCCTTGAAACTAATGATGACGATCTGCTCACGTTTCAGACCAGAGCGAAGAATAGCGAGCTTGAGTGGGGCGACGATGCGCGCCCCCTCCTTGAGTTCCACGAATATTTTCAGATCGGAAGAGCGTCG
>JAYGDH010000067.1:0-2886 GCA_046583055.1 Pirellulaceae bacterium
CGAAAGTGTCTTTGCTCGCACCACGATTCCACTGGCCATCACCGTTGGTATCCTGGTGCCCCCGCACGCCTGGTGGATTCATACCCGGCCGCGGTAAGCAGCCCTTCCTGGAACCCACCACTACTTTTCCAGTCGAGGAAAAGGCAACCAGCCCGGCCGCCTGGTTCGCACGCTGTGCAAGTTACCACCTGCCGTCACATAGAGGGTCCGCAGATCCTTGTCTCCGAACGCACAGTTGGTTGTCTCGTCATGAGGTATGGGAACCAACGCCAGGTACTTGCCCTGGGCCGAGAAAACATAGATACCGGCCGGGTGCTCCGTGGTCTCGTACGGGGGAGCAGCCTTATTGCGTCCACCGGCCACGTAAATCCTTCCCTTATCATCCTGGGTCATGCCATCGGGACCTCGCCCATTCTTCCAGTCGAAAATCATTTGCCGGCTCTCCAGGTCCAGTGACCCATCGGGCTTGATCGCGAATTTCCACAGCTTACGAGATCCCCCTCGCGTGTTATTGTTATTGTCGGCAATGAACATATGACGCTGGTCAGGGGTAACAAGCAGGCCATTGGGGCGGTCCACCTCATGCGAAATGACCCGGACAACTTTACCCGGCGCATCAATCCGGTAGACACCTTCCACGGGCACACCTTTCTCATCCAGCAGGTCAAGGTCTTCGCGCGGACCATACTTGGGGTCCGTGAAATAGATACGGCCCTGCCGATCGATCGTCAGGTCATTGGGCTGGTTATACGGTTTGCCCTCGTACTTGTCGGTGAGCACGGTAAGACTGCCGTCTTGCTCGAATCGAATCACCCGTCGTTTCACCGGCTGGCAGCAAACGAGCCTGCCTTCCCAGTCGAACAGCAGGCCATTGGTACCGAGGTTTTCCTTGTAGATAGAATGCTCTCCATCCTTGTATTGCCAGACATGGCCGCCACTGGTTAGCAGGCCGAGCTGGGGATGATAGGCAGGACCTTCCCCGGCACCTTTTTCTGCCAGCAATTTCACCGTGGCTCCTTTTGCAAACAAGCCTGATGATTGCCACGGTTTTTGAGCATCTGCAACGTGAACCGTGATCAGGCAGATGACAAGAGAAGATAACAAGCAGCAGCGGTTCATGATATTTCCTCGGATGCGCCGACAGGAATGCCGCCAGCGAGTGATAAAACAGTTCCAGTTCCTAGAGAATACGTGCTGACCCTTCGGCTCACAACATCCGGCACCTGATTTGCTATCATGGGAATCAGTTCGCTTTACCCTGATCATCGTTTTCAACGCCCGATCATCATGAACCGACTGCTCGCAACAAGCGTGTCCCTATTGCTCGCAACGACCTTCCTCGGGGGAGTCGTAGGGGCCGACTGGCCCCAGTTTCGGGGTCGCAACAGCAGCGGCGTCTCAACCGGCCGAGACGTACCCACCAAATTCGGGCCGGGCAACAATGAACGTTGGAGTGTCCCGATGCAACCAGGGCATTCATCCCCCTGTATTGCCGGCGACCTGATCTTCCTGACAACGTTTGACAAGGCGGCGAGCCAGGTCGGTGTCATCTGCCTGGACCGTCACACCGGCGTCACGCGCTGGCAACGCGCCGTCCATACGGGCAGGATGGAAAAAGGGCATCCCTCGTTCAATCCTGCCAGCAGTTCGCCTGCATCAGACGGCGAACGGGTCGTTGCCTACTTTGGTTCCCATGGCCTGGTCTGTTTCGACATCAAGGGAAAGAAACTGTGGGACCTCAAGATGCCGGTGACCAAGTCCTTTGGCGGCAACGCCACGTCCCCCATTATCGCGGGCAACCGGGTCATCCTCTATCGCGGCAATTACGTGGATCACTTCCTGCTGGCAGTGGACAAAACCAGTGGCAAGGAGGCCTGGAAGGTGGAACAGGATGAGTCGATTAACGGCGAAATGGCCTGCACGGCTTGCCCCATTGTGGCGGGCAACAAATTGATCGTCCATACCGCTCGCTCGGTACAGGCCATCGACCTGGCCACCGGCAAGCAGGTCTGGGTTGTCAAAGCAAACACGACGGCCACGAGCACCCCCGTGCTGGCCGGCAAGGAAGTCATTGTGGCCGCCTGGAACAAGATGGGAGAACCGGCCCTGCGACCCGCCTTTCCAACTTTCGAGGCACTCGTCAAGAAGCACGACAAGGATGGTGACAAGCTGATTAGTCGCGACGAATTTCCGAAACTGTGGATCTTCCATCGCCCGGACGGGGCCGAAGCACCCATGAACGGCGGCACTGTTAGATTCGAAAGAGTTGACAAAAACCGGGACCGCGAGATTGCTGCCGGCGAGTGGTCTTCGCAGGTCCGCGACCTGGACAAGTACCGGGCCCGTTATGCAACTCACGGACTGCTGGCGATCCCGCTCGCCAGCAAGGGAACCGTCGACCCCGAGACGATCCGCACGCTGGAGAAGCAGGGGATCCCCGAGGTTCCGTCGCCGCTGTACCACGATGGCTACGTTTACCTGGTCAAGAACGGCGGCATCCTGACCTGCCTGGAAGTTAAAACGGGGAAACGCGTTTCTCGAATACGAGGGCGCGGAACCGGAACCTATTACGCCTCGCCCATCCTCGCGAACGACAAACTGTTTACCACCTCAGGTGCAGGACGCATCACGGTCTTCAGCCTCGGACCCAGGCCCCGGATCCTCGCTGCCAACGATCTGGACGCCCCTGTCTACGCCACGCCGGCGATTGTCGACGGTACCATCTACGTGCGCACCCACTCCAGGCTATTTGCCTTCGAGGGGCCAGGGGAGCAAAGCCCCGAGAAGCCGTAACAGCGAGAATCCTGTTTTCCCGTCACATGCTGAACGTTTTCTGATAAACTGGCGAGGGAGTTCCCGAGACCTCCAAGCAACTTATTTTCCGCT
>JAYGDH010000005.1:0-9378 GCA_046583055.1 Pirellulaceae bacterium
CCTGGACAGGAGCTGTTTGTGTCGCCTCGCGTACCATGCTCAATACGGGTAGTACGCTGTGGCGTGCTTTAAAAGCGGATGGGCAGTTGCGGATGATGCGTCGGAACAAGAATCCGTTGAAGCCGGCCCAGCTTGGATTCATGTGGGGGCCGCGGATGAAACAGCTGGGTTACGAAACATACTTTACCGGTAAGTGGCATGTACAGGCGGATACCGCCCGGTTGTTCCACCACGTTCGGCATGAACGTCCCGGTATGCCTGCCGACACGCGTAAGCCACCCTATCATGAGGAAGGCTATCATCGTCCCGTGGAAGGGCAGCCAGACAAGTGGAGTCCGTTTGACAAGAAGCTTGGCGGCTTCTGGGAGGGTGGACGTCACTGGTCGGAAGTACTGGCTGATGATGCCATCACGTTTCTGAAGGACGCGGGGGCCAGGGCCAACCAACCAGGGGCGAAACCGTTTTTCATGTACCTGGCATTTAATGCGCCGCATGATCCCCGGCAGAGTCCCCAGGAGTTCGTGGAAAAATATCCGTTGGCCAGCGTCAAGTTGCCAGCTCCCTTCTATGCACGACACCCCTACGATACCGCTGGCCTGACTCCGTCACGTCGTGATGAAAGCCTCGCCCCTTATCCCCGTACGAAATATGCGGTGAAGGTGAATCGGCAGGAGTACTATGCGATTATTACTCACCTTGATCAGCAGATTGGACGCGTACTGGCCGAGTTAAAGAACCAAGGACTTGCTGAAAATACCTGGGTTATCTTCAGCGCCGACCATGGCCTGGCTTGTGGACATCATGGCCTGATGGGCAAGCAGAACATGTACGATCATTCCCTGCGAGCACCCTTTATTATCGTGGGTCCAGGGGCAAAACCAAATACACAGTCCAGGGAACCGATCTATGTGCAGGACCTGATGGCCACCTGCCTGGACTTGGCGGGTGACTCGAAACGGCAGGGAATCGAGTTTCAATCCCTGTTGCCGATTCTCAAGGGAGGCAAATCCCGCTACCAGTCAATCTATGGGGCCTTCATGAATACCCAGCGAGCCGTTATCCAGGATGGCTGGAAATTGATTCTCTACCCGGAACTCAAGGTTCAATTGCTCTACCACCTCAAGGAAGATCCCCAGGAACTCAAGAACCTGGCCGGCGAGGTTTCCCAGTTGCCTCGCATGCGGGCCCTGTTCACGGAACTGCAGCGGTTGCAGAAAGAGCATGATGACGAGGTTGACCTGGCAGCGGTTTATCCACAGCTGGTTCAGTGACCGGTGGGCTCCACCGTTGCCTGGTTGGTCACGTGTTTCAACGCTTGCACGGCCAGGGCGGTTGCCAACAGGGAGTCGTCTTCTTTCATCAGGGCGCTCATCTTGTTGCGATAGCTACCGTCACTCGCTTGACGTGATGCCAGTTCATGGACGATGTCCGCTTGCCATGAGCCCGGCAACTTCAAGCGACTGCCAACCTCGGCTCGGACCGACAGGTGGTAAAAATGGATGGCTTCTCCCCATGGTTCCGGATGTTCCTGAGGGATCCCTGCGGGGTAATGGATGTTCGGATGTTGCTGTAGCCAGTGGGCTGCGGCCTGGATTCGGCTGTCCTGGGAATCGACGCCGGTTGCCAGTAACGCCAGGATGCCATCGCAGGTTGCCGAGGCGTAACTGCGAAAATAGGAACCGGCCGAGTCCGTGGTTTCCCGTCCCTTGTTGGCATTGAGCACGATAGGTGAGAAGTAAAAGCCGCCATCGAAGGGAATCGTGGAAATGCTTTCGGCTGAAACGCGAGTCGCATGATCCCAGTCCGGCAATGGGTCAGGTTGCAGGCTTGGCTGGGTGCGGAGGTCCCTGGGATCACGCTGCACCAGGCCCAGGAATACCTTGGCTCGCTCGGAAACGTCCGTGTCAATTGGGCCCGCTAGACGTAGTGCCTCCAGTACACGTCGCGTGTGGGCCAGGTCCATGTGGCCGGGCCGTCCGTTCTTCAGGACACCGCCGAATCCCCACCCACCGTGCGCCAGGTGTGCGGGCCCGAAACCATTGGCTCCCCGGTATTGCTGGTTGACCAGGTAATTTCTCATTCGTTTGATCAGTGGTTGATCCTCATCTCCGCCAGCCTGCAGGAAACAACGCAGTGCATAAGAGGTGGCATAGTTGGGATATTCAAGGACGTCTGGATCGGCCAGTCCCAGGACCCCCTGTTCGTTGATTTGTCTGCCAAGGAACTGTAATGCACGTTTCACTCCTCCCACCGGAGGTTCGTAAGCCGAGGTTGGTACGTCCAGTAAGATATGCAGGACAAAGGGTGTGTAAGCCTGGCCTGATTCCAGTAGTGCGTATTGTTCGCTGTGCCAACCGCCGTCAGCAGCCTGCTGGCTCCACAACCAGGCAGCGGCGCGGGACAGCTGCTCGTCTGCGTCCTGCAGTTCACCTCGATGGACGGTCAGGGTATGGTCCGAGGGGCGACTTGGCTCTTCCAGGGGACTCTTGTTTTCCAGGTTGCATCCGAAAGTGAAAACCAACAGCAGGTAACAGGCCAGGTGCCGGGTGGGTGATCTACGGGACAGGGTGAACATGGCTGGTTCCTTGTAAGATTGCCCGGGGATTCTCGTGGTTGAGAATCCCCGGGCCGACGGTCTTCGTTGACATGCGAGCAAAGCAACTCCACTTAACGCTTGCTGCTGACCTTGGGAGCATCTTTCGGTTGCTGACGCTTGGCGGCATTGTCAGCCACCTGGATCAGGATGGCAGCATCGCGATCCGTGGTAAGACACTGCAGCACCGCGGCCGTGCAGAACACGGGGCTCGAGATGCAATGATGGCCATTCCAGCTGCCATTCGGATTCTGGATCTTGGCCAGCCGCGAGTTCATCTTGGCGTTCCACTGCTTCCAGGAATCACCACCGGTGATGATCAGTGATTCGCTGGTCATCAGGTAGCTGAGAAACTCCTCGCCACCATTGTTGCCAAAACCTCGTAACAGCGTCTCGTCGTTCAGCCGCTTGGCCTGTGCCTTGGCTGCTTCATTGGCATTGGCCAGATTCTTTGCCTTGTCAGAATTGACGCCAATTTTTCGGAGATTCTGTTCATTGACTTCAGCGTCCTCGGCCAGGTCTCCACGACGCTTCGCATCTCTGACCAGTTCGTTGGCAGCTCGCGCCTGCCCGGCACTGGCACGTTGAGCACCAGAAAAGGCATACAACTCCACGCCGGCTCCAGCGGCCGCATTGGCTTTGCCAGTCTTGTTGTTAAAGTTGCCTTGTTGGTACTTGCGGGCCACCTCGAGTTTCTTCAAGTCAAATTTCTTGCCTGCCACCTGGGCTAACTCCAGGGCAGTACAACCCAGGGATGACTGCAGCACGGGGGCCCAACCGCCGGCCACCCAGCTGCCGTTCTTCTGCTGCGACAACTGCAGCTTATGCAGGCATTTGTCGAGGGCAGCATCGGTCCGCTTGTGAAGTGGATCCTTCTTGGGTAGCAGGGGCAACAGCCGGGCCAGGAATTGGGTGGTCATCGTGGTGTCGACTATTTGGCCTAGCTTGGACTGCGGTTGAGTTCCCGTGATGTCCGTAATTCGCGGACCTGGTTTCTGGTAGCGTTCCACGGTGTCGACGAGAAAAGTAGCGGCCTTGCGAACGGCGTCCCGGTACTTACCAGCGGTCGGAGTATGGCCGGCTCGTAGTAACGCCATGGCGGAAAATGCGGTCGTTGCCGGGTCAATCTTGACTCGGGAAGGGTCCAGGTTTTGTTGCTTGGCATGGGATCCGGCTCCCCAACCACCACTGCTGTGTTGTGCTTCGACGAGCCAGTCGATCCCCTTTTGGGCAAACGTTGAAACGGGGGCCATCGGGGGTAGGCGTCGCCTGGCCTTCTTGTCAGCTTTTTTTTCCTTCTTGAGAGCTTTCGCCGTGGGATTGGCGGACGGTTGCCTGTTCGCAACTTGTTGCACACCGGTAGCAACGGTGGCTCCCAGGATGACCAGGCTGAGACTTGTCACTGCCAGTGTGTTGAAAAAGGAATGCTTTTTCATCTTGAATCTCCTCTGTCTAAGGATCGAGTAAAACACGGGTGATGAATTGGACTCGCTGGACCACCCAGAAGTTCCACTGATTCTACGATTGAAAACAAGGATCGCGCGTAACGAGCCTGTAACAGCATCCAGGATGACTGCTGGATCAGGCGATGATGTCACGGTCGGTGCTGTAAATGATGCGACTTGAGAGGTGCCGTGGGCCGCCGAGAGGGTTTTCTGGATTGACCGTTTGACGGATTTACCAGGAAGTCCAGCCGCCATCAACAACCAGGTTCTGACCGGTCACGTAACTGCTGGCGTCACTGGCCAGGAAGAGCACCGCACCTTTCAGTTCGTGCGGGGCACCCATTCGTTTCATGGGGCTCTTGCTGCAAAGGCGTGCGACCATCTCCTGCGGGGCATTTTCATTCGGAAATGGACCTGGGCTCAGGCAGTTGACGCGAACCTGGTCGTTGGCCCAGTAAATAGCCAGGTGCCGAGTCATGTGAATCACGCCCCCCTTGAGGGCATGGTAAGCCACGCTGCTGGCCGGGCAGACATCGGCGTAGGCATCCGGGTAGGAGGCCACCATCCCGTACATCGATCCGAGCATGACGATGTTTCCCGGCACACCACGTTCGACCACGTGCTCGCGGAATCGCCGGGCCAGCAGGAAGTAGCCAGTGGCATTTTTCAGGTGCCCCTCGAACTCGTCCTGCGCAATGTCCGTCCAGTCCTTGCCGGCTCCTCCCTGGCCATTATTGATCAGGATATCGACCTGTCCGGCCTGGTCGACAGCGGTCGCAAAGCCGCTGTCCAGCGAAGCCTCGTCCTTGTGATCCAGTTCGATGGCCAGGTGACTACGTGCTGGATTTGGCAACTGATTGGCCGCTGCCTGGCCACGTGCCAACTCACGACTTCCGACGACTACCCGTGCCCCGGCCTCGGCCAGTGCTGCACAGATTGCCTGGCCCAGGAACCCTGCACCTCCGGTGACCAGGGCAACGCGACCGGACAGGTCGAACAGTTGTTCAACAGTGGGGGCCATGCGAAAAGATCCTTTTTGAAGAATGATCTAGTAAGCAAATCGATCGAATCCTGCATCGACCGATTGCAGGATCGCCAGGTTCGCTCGCAAAGTCTGGCGAGCTTCTTGCAGGGTGCAGGATACTGGCTGGTCATTGGTAACGGCGTCTAAAAACCCATGAGCCTGGGCAATAAAAGCGTCATCTCGCTCCAGGCTGGTTTCCTGCAGCGTCTGCCAGGGCTGTTCGGGAGCTTCCACGACCTGCAACGTTTGCTTGTGGAATTCACACCGTATCGTGCCCGCCGTACAGTTGACAGTTAGGGTTGACTCGTTCGGTGCCTGGTGCTGGTTCATGCTGTAACTGGCCATGGTATTTCCATGCCTGGCGATAACGTGGACGGTATCTTCTACGGTGACTCCGTCGAGAATCTTGTGGTCCGCATCAGCGACCAGTGACTGGATATCTCCAAAGATCCACTGGCAGGCGTTCACGATATGGGTCAGACCATCCTGGATCGCGCCGCCGCCAGTGGCTCGATCCTTGTAGTAGATTTCACGGTAAGCCGGTCGATAGAAGGGGAAGTGCTGGCCGGATACGACCGTCAATTGAACCGGTGTGCCGTAACGTTCCGTGGCGATCAATTCTCGCAGCGTGGCCAGCAAAGGATTGAACCGCAGGACGTAAGCAACTCCGACCACCCGTCGTTGTTGTTTGGCTTCCTCGACCAGGGCTTCGACCCCGTCCAGCGAGGTACCCAGGGGTTTTTCAATCAAGACGTGGACCCCGGCAGCAACCAGTTGCCTGGCCATGGAAACGTGCAGGTGAGCCGGGGTGCAGATCACGGCCATGTCAGGTGGATCCTGCAAGGCCTCGTCCAGGGAATCAAATGCCTGTTCCACGCCGTATTGTGCAGCCAGTTCGTTCTTCAGGGAAGTGTTGGTTTCGCAGATGGATAACGTGGCGCGTTGCGTGATCCCAAGGCAACGTAGATGCCGGTGACCGATCGAACCTACCCCGATGACCAGGACCCTGGCTGCCATCACGCATTTCCCTCGCCGTAGGTGGCCGCCAGTTGCTCGCCATGCTGGCGAAGCATTTCCATGCACGCTCCAAGATCACCGCCATAGGGCAGTAACTGGGCTCCCTGTTCTCGCCGCCTTTCGATTTGTTCTACCGAGCCGGCGGGTAGTCCCCAGGCTTTGCCGGCAGCAGCGGCTACCTGGGCGACGCGGTCAATGGCTTCTTCCAGGGTAAAGTCAGCACCCAGTCGATTGATCCGGAGCCCGAGATCACCGGGACCCACGAACAATCCGTCGACACCCTCGACGGCAGCGATCTGCTCGACGTTGGCCACGGCTTCAGGCGTTTCGATTTGAACCACCAGGAAACTCTCCTGGAGAGTGTGGTCAACGTGGGCAGTAATATCTGAAATCAGGAAGTCGCTATCCAGCCCCGCTCCATCCAGGCCACGATCACCGACGGGAGGAAATTTAACAGCGTTAACCAACTGTTGAGCTTTTTCCGGCGTGGAGACGTGGGGCATCATCAGGCCCGTGGCACCGTCTTCCAGGTAGCGGTAGAGCCGTGTCTTTTCCAGGGTCGCCGGGCGCAGCATGCAGTCGATGTCGGCCAGGTGGAAATGGGTCAGCAGGGACTGGACCTCGCGATCGGTCATGGCACGGTGTTCCAGGTCCAGCCAGATGCAATCAAATCCAAAATGAGCTGCGTGATGAATATAGGCAGGGATGAAGTGCCCCAGGGCACACATGCGAACAGGTTCCTGAGCTCGTAGGCGAGCCAGTGTTTTGCTGTTTCTCAAGGCTGATCCTTTCCAGGGTGGAGGCGAATTGGTCGTTTCAAGATATCCTGCAACCGCGGCGGACTCAATGGACCAGGCGGCGAAATGAGTCACTGCGTAAATCGCATTCCAGGTGGTCCTCTAACTGGTTGCTGTGCAGCGCGGCTGCCATGATCGTAAATGTCTCCTGGGCGGCGTCGACGGTCTGTTTTAACTCGCTGTCTCCCTGGGCTGCGTTCAGGTAAAAGGACGCGTATCCATGGCAGCCCCGCTTGGCCATCTCCTGGATGTAGAGCGTGGCCAGTTGGCTCTGGACCTGGGGATCAGGTTCGTCAAAATCCAGGTGAGGATGCCAGGCAACACCCGTGCACTGGACGGCCAGGTCGACGTCGTCCGCAATTTCATTGATCCGGTCCTGGAGGCGGCCGCCGAATTCCGCGAGGTAGGCAGGGACTCCCCGGCTGGCAACTTCTTTTAACGTCGTCAGTGCCGCGCGCAGTCCAATCGTATCGCTCCAGTAGGTGCTGGAAACAAACATCTGTGACGCGGGTTCCATCACCGATCGTTTCCCCACGACCGCTCCCATCGGGTAACCATTGGAAATCGACTTGGCGAACACGGCCATGTCCGGCACGACACCGACGACCGGCTGAACGCCGACGGCCGAGGGGCGAAAACCGGTCGAGACCTCGTCGAAGATGAAGACAACCTCGTGTTCCGTGGCCAGGGCACGTACCCCTTCCAGGTAGCCTGCCGGTGGTTCTTCGCTGCGCATCGGTTCCATGATGATGGCGGCCACCTCGCCGCGATGTTGCTCCAGCAGTTGTGCCAGGGCCACCAGGTCTCCGTAGGGGAAGGGCAGGGCAGTCCCCCGTAGCGCCTGCGGGACACCGGTGGGATCGATGCCCGGGAACAGATGGGAGTCCAGGGATGCGTCGCCCGACAGGTTGGCCGCCAGGTACCAGTCATGCCAGCCGTGGTAGCCACAGAACAAGACCTTGTCGCGGCCGGTGGTGCCGCGGGCAATGCGGATGGCAATCGCGCAGGCCTCGCCCCCACCCTTGGCATAACGCACCATTTCCGCGCAGGGGATCTGCTGGACGAGGAACTCGGCCAGTTCGATTTCCAGTTCGTGGTTGATGGAATAGACGACTCCCTGGGCCAGTTGCTGCTGGACTGCCTCGTTGACCACCGGGTCCGAGTAACCCAGGATGATGCTGCCGATCCCGCTGACCCAGTCGATGTATTCGTGTCCATCGACGTCGGTAAAACGAGCACCCGCTGCCTGTCGGGCGTAGACCGGAGAAACACCGTAGGCATAACGCGATGGGCGCCGGCTGATCAGCTGCGTTGCGCCGGGAATCAGTTCGATCGCCCGGTCGTAAAGCTGCATGGAGCGTGGTACGCGAGACATCGAGGATTTCTCCCTGCATACAGTGACAGTCGTAGTTGAAATATCAAGTGGGATCGCTTGATATGGGAAGTGGTGTCCGATATCGTACCAGAACAGCAGGGGCTGGTGTTGTCCCCCGCAGTAACACTTTTCATGGATTTTGAGTGATGACACGAACCGTTTATCTCTCGGGCGAATTTGTGCCCGAGGAAGATGCCAAGATTTCAATCTTCGATAGCGCGGTATCTCTCGGTGATACCGTGACTGATTCAGTCCGTACCTTTGGCCATCGCCCCTTCAAGCTCGCAGAACATGTACAGCGACTTTACAAGTCACTCAAGGTGGCCCGGATTGATCCGGGTTGCGAGCCGGCAGAACTCCTGGCAATCACGGAACAGGTTCTGAAAAAAAACCTACCCCTGCTCGCACCTCATGAGGATTACTGGTTGGTCTACAATATCTCGCGAGGTAGGTTCGTGATGGGGCCTGACCCCACGGTCCAGCGCGGCGGTGCGACGGTGATGATTTTCAACCAGCCACTGGATCTGCGCGGCTGGGCGTCCTACTACGAGCATGGTTGCCATGCCGTGACCGCCATGAGCCGCGCGGTGCCATCCCAGTCGCTGGATGCCAGGATCAAGAACCGTAGCCGCATGGCCTACACGTTGGCGGAAATGGAAGTCAAGCTGGTTGATCCGGATGCCCAGGGCGTGCTCCTGGATGTTGATGGAAATATCGCGGAAAACAAGGGAGGTAATATTTTCGTGGTGGCTGATGGCGTCGTGAAGACGCCGATCTGCAGTAACAGCCTGGCGGGTATTTCCCGGGAAACCATCCTCGAACTCTGCCAGGAACAGGACATCACCTGCCAGCAAACCCTGCTCCAGCCGTACGACCTGTATACCGCGGACGAGGTCTTTTTCACCAGTACCCCGTACTGCATGATGCCAGCCACCCGGTTCAACGGGTTGCCAGTCGGTGATGGACAGGTCGGGTCGGTAACCAGGCAGATCCTGGCCGCCTGGAGCGAAATGGTAGGGATGGATATTGCCGGGCAGGCACTGCAGCAGGTGACTTCATGAGCGGTAATGCGGATCACTTGCTGGAAGAGTATCAGCAAAATGGTTTTGCTGTGGTACGCCAGTTCC
>JAYGDH010000139.1:0-4356 GCA_046583055.1 Pirellulaceae bacterium
AAGTTCCAGATTCCCGGGGCAGGGGGAGATAGCTGGGCTCATCCCGTGGTTGCCAATGGGCGGCTTTACCTGCGGGAAAAAAACACTCTGCTTGTTTACGATGTGCGGGACCGGGACCAGGTGGCCAACACGGGGCCAGAGAAGGTGGATTGGCCAGGTTCGCTGGGAAAGATGCAGCAACTCGGAGTGGAACTGGAATCGGTTGGGGACTATCTCGAGCGGACCAAATCTCGCAAGCATGGGCAGTTGTACGGGGAACTGGAAGGCCTGGACATGGCGAGACAGGGCCCCGTCCTGGTAACACTCCAGTCGCGACACCTGGCGATCGATGGTTCCCTACAGTCCGAGGTCCTGCAATTGCTGGAGGCGGTCTCTCGTCCCCTGCTACTTAACCTGGCGGGGACACGCATTAGTTCATACGGGATCGGGCAGTTAGCTCGCTTGAAATCCCTGCGTGGACTGAACCTGGAGCTTTGTCCAGGGGTCGACGATGCTGCCGTGACGCAATTGTCGAAGGCGCATGCCTTGCACGTGCTGGGCCTGATGGGCGTGCCGGTTACGGAGAAGGGCCTGGAGTCATTGCAAACACTGAAAAACCTGCGATCGCTGGACCTGGAAATCTGCGAACAGGTGGGAGATACCAGTTGCACGGTGCTGGCCGGATTCCCGGCACTGCGTGTCCTGGTTTTAAAGAAAACAGGGTTCGAGCCGATCCGGGTAACTGACGCCGGGCTGGAGAAACTTTCCGCCTTGTCGGAGATCCAGGTGCTGAACCTGTACGCCAACAAGGTCTCGGACCAGGGGATGGTTCACCTCGGCCGACTTTCAAAGCTTCAGCAACTGGACCTGAGCCTGACGGCGATCACGGATGCGGGACTGCTTCACCTGGAAAAGCTGCCAGGCTTGACTCACCTGGACCTGCTCTACTCGAATGGATTTGCCGGTCCGATCATTACCGGGGCAGGTGTGAAATCCCTGGTGGAAATCGAATCCCTCCAGTCTCTCAGCCTGGTAGGTGCCCGCATCAACGACGAGTCCCTGGAATTGCCCTGGCCGAAGGCCTTGCGTTCACTGCACCTGGCCAATACTGCCGTTACCGAGCAGGGTGTAAATCAGCTGAAGAAGCGGATCCCGGAATGCAAGGTCATCCGCTAGGAGCTGGTTCGTTGGCGAGCGGGCTAGTTATTTGACCGGTTTGAGCAGTTCCGGCTTAGTCTCTTGCAGGATTTCCAGGATAGCCCTGCGATCTGCCATTTTTAATCTTGGGAAATCCTCCGGCTTGTCTTGCCCGCGCAGCACTTGTTGCAGGCGTTGTTTCACGTAGCGGCTGACACCGACTGGCAGCCGATCGAAGGCGGGTGTGTAAACCTGGTAGCTCAGCGGATATTTAAAGAGCCGCTTCTGCCGGTCGAGGTCTCGCAGCGATCGTCCGCGCTGATCTCGGGGCCCTTGCCGGGCAAAGTAAGTGGAGAAGCCGGACGTTCCTGTGATCGGGCTGGAGAGTGGGAATTCATCAGCAAAGAGCAGGTAGCGAACCAGTTTTTCGCCCACGCGACCAATGCGACGTCGCGTTAGGTTACTCTGGGAACCCTCCGGTCGGCCGAGGTTCTTATTGAGTGTTCGGTCGTAGTGCGTGGCAGTAAATTCCTCGAACTGGGCCAGCGTTAACAGGTTCTGCATCTGGACCTGGTGTTCCAGGACCATAAGTGCAACCAGGTCACTGTGTGGGGTCAGGTAGGGAGCGGTGTTCAGGAAGTCGTCGAGGCTGGTGATGTTACTTCCTCCGGCCAGGTCTGGGTCGCGGGTTCCTGGATTCTCGGAAAAGAACTTGTTGCCCATGTGCTGCATGTTTCCATGGGTTCCCGTGACATAATAGCCACCCCAGCGCTGCGTGAATGGGCTGCTATGATCGGTGTTGAAGGTTCCCATGCCGAAGGCAGGCTGTCCATTTCTGCCGGTGTAGAGGGACCGTACCAGTGGACCGGGGACCTCGTGGGTACGCCGCGAGGCATGGCATATCAGGCACTGTCCACGATCACGTTCGAATTTCGGTCGGGGTGCCTTTTGTTGTTTCAGGGTGTAAAAAACTGTTCCCAGTTGATCGTCAGTGGTGATGATTTCCAGGACATTACCACCGAGTACCCAACCCACGTAATTATGGTCGTTGTAGTACAGGGCGCGGGGATGTCTTGAATCAATGTGTCGCAATTGCTGGCTGGTCTTGGAATAGACCAGGACCTGTGACGTGGTAGAGATTTCAAGTGCCTGGAGAATTGCCGGTAGGTAGCCACGCTGCGGGTCGTATTCCAGGGCCTGCTTGTCCTGGTCCAGTGCCTGCTGCAGTCTGCTGATGTGGTTGTTCGCCGGTCGGTTGTGGTAGTTAATCGGTGGTCTCTCAAAGCCCAAGGTACCTTGGCCCCGGGCGATCCGCAGGCCCGGTTGCAGCACCAGCACCAGCAGGAGCGAGAACGCTGTCAGGGCGCGGCCGACCGATCGGAAAGACATTCCAAGTTGGTTCGTACGAGAGATGACGATCACTAGCATTTCCAGGTCTAGGATTTCAGAGTTTCACGGGCAACCCGCATGACATTACCACCGATGATCTTGCGGATTTCTCCATCCTTGTAACCTCGCTGGACCAGGCCGACAGTAAACAGGGGCCAGTTGGTAAAGGCGATACTCTGGCTGGCCTGGCTGGTTGTCTTGAAATCATCGACTGGCCAGAGGGAACGAAATTCCTTGCGGCCTCGTGGCGTGGAAGGAATTTTACGTCGTTCCGCGGCACTATTCTGGGACGTGTAGGCAACATCGGTCCCGATGGCCACGTGATCGACGCCAAAGTTCTTGGCCACATGGTCGATATGATTGAGGAACATATCGATGGCACCACTGCCCCGGAGGAACCGGGAGATACAGCAGATACCGATGTAGCCGCCGGTATCCGCGATCGCTCGAATCACCGGGTCGGGTTTGCTGCGGATGTGAGGATGGATCTTGCCGCAGGTGGAGTGGCTAGCGACCACCGGCTTGTCGGAAACCTGGGCCGACTCCAGGCTGGTTTGCCATCCGGAGTGGGCACAATCGGGAATCACGCCAACGCGGTTCATTTCCTTGATGACGGCACGGCCGAAATCACTGAGTCCCGCATTCGCTTTTTCTGCACATCCATCCCCGATCATGTTACGACGCTGGTAGGTCAGGTGCATCATGCGGATTCCCAACTGGAAAAAGACCCGCAGGTAGCGCAGTTCGTCTGAGATGGAAACCCACTGCTGGGTCAACGGTACCCCGTTGCCGGTAAAATACAGGCAGTGTCGTCCTTCTTTCTTGGCGGCTACCACGTCGTCGGGCACGGCAGCCTTAGAGACGAACCCTCGTAGCAGGTCAGTGGCATAGGTGAAGCGGGCCAATCGCTTGATTAGCCGCATCGGATCCTGTCCCTCTTCGCCAGCATTCTGGAAGATACAGGTGACGCCAGAGGCACGCCAACCAGTTCGGTATTCCTGTTGCTCTAACGGATCCGTAACATAGCGGATCATTCCCATCTCTTCCCGCATATCATCCAGTTCCAGGTCCGAGGCCCCCGCCTTGATAGCAGCGGCCATGGCGTCTCCGTCGAGTGCCGCACGGGGTGAGAAACCATAGGAGTCAAAGACAATTGACTCGGCATGCAGTCGCAGACCTCGTTCCAATTCCCTGGCCGATGGCTGGAGGATTTTTAGAGCAGCCTCGCGAGCCTGGGTGATAGTTGGATTGAGCCGTTCGGTCAGTGCCGAAACAGCGTTGTCCTGCGCGGCTGATACAGCTGAATTCTCGGCCAGGCCGGCAAGTGCCAGAGCGGTGCTTCCCTGCAGAAAGTTGCGACGATCCATGGTCTCTTGTTTCCTTTCCATAAAGCCTGGGGTTCCACAACTGGGAACTACAAGCGGTCATGCTTTCAGTATTTAAACGGTTGTTAATCGGCGTTCATCTTGACGCGGTGAAAAAGGCTGTCGCGTCCCGTGATCTGCCCTGTGCCGGACCACGTGTCACCAGTTCGGAGTCCATCGATTTGCTGGTTGCGATCACCAGGGATCTGAATCTCGACCTGGTGTTCTGTTCCATCCAGTAAGCCGGTCAGCGTTTTGCCGTCGCTGTACGGGGAGTCCTTGTCCCAGCTGTAGGTGGAAGCGATCTTGGTGATGCTAAGTGTCAGTGGGAACGACTGGTTTGCGACCGCTGCAACAATCCGGTCCTGGTCCGTGCTGTTGTGGCCGGCAGCATTAAGCAGGTCGCAAGTTTCCGGCAGGCTTACGGTTGGTTCAGGTTTAGGTTTAGGTTTAGGTTTAGGTTCAGGTTTAGGTTCAGGTTTAGGTT
>JAYGDH010000157.1:0-3571 GCA_046583055.1 Pirellulaceae bacterium
TGCCCCGCTGGTACAGGTCCTCGAACAGGCCGCTAAGTGCCGCATCCAGCTTGGGGAGTTGTTTCTTGAGCGTGACAAAGTTATTGCTGTGGGTGTCCCAGCCACCCCAGTTAAAACCAACCACTCGCACGCCTGCTTCCACGAGACGGCGTGCTCTCAGGAAGGAATCACCATCCTTACCATACATCTCGCGAACCTTGGGATCCTCTTTCGCCAGGTCCAGGGCATCGGCAACGCGTCCAGAGGTCACCACATCCACGGCCTGCTGAGTGTAGGAATCCAGGGCGTCCATCTGGCCGGAATTATCTGCATCGCGCTTGAGAATATCCAGCTCCTTCAGCAGTGACGTCCGCGAGGACAGGCGATCACTGGTCATATTTTTGCTCAGCCGCAGGTTGCCACCCTGGGGCTTGTAAGGCTTGTAGACAGCCCCCAGGTAACCTGGCCAGCTTCCGTTGTAACCGACAAACGGCGGGGCGCCATCGACGCTACCCAGCAGATGCGCCGCCACGCTACCAATCGAGGGGCGTCCGCCGATACCCGTCAAACTCTTGCGATCAAAACCAGTTTGCGTGTGATGGTCACTGTGGTCAGCAATATTACCGACGAGCGATCTGACAACAGCAAACTTGTCGCCGTGTTGCGACAGCTTGGGAAAGTGCTCGCAAATATCCAGTCCGGATACATTTGTCTGAATCGGTACGAATTCACCCCGGAACTCTACTGCCGCCTCTGGCTTAAGGTCAAACGTATCCTGGTGAGAAGGTCCCCCGGACAGGTGAATATTAATCAGGGCTTTATGAGATGACCCCACTCCACCGGCCGCCTCGGCACGGTACAGGTCGGCAAGCGTCAAGCCGCCACCTGCCATGGCTCCAATTTTCAGAAAATTCCGACGCGAAATACCGTCACAATACCTGGCGGACTTCCTGGATTCCAAGATGGAGAACATTACTCACCTCATGTGATAAATTCGATGGTTCCACTTGAGTTCACTTATGCGTATCTTACTGGAAATCGCTGAATGGTACTATTTCATTCTATCGGTTGCCCGACCGGACCATCCTGATCGTACGGCCCCTGGGGGGGTATGGGACGGCAAACTGTAACGTTTCGGGGATTTAGCCACCATGTTTCTTGATCAAGGCGATCGCCTTGTCAGCAAAACGTTTACCAAGCAGCTTGTACCATTTCACACTATAGTGCAAATCGTCCTTGATCTCTTTGCCCTTTTTATTGACCCCGTCATTGAGATCATCGGTGTCGACCCAGCCGCCTCGGGGCGAAGCGTCGGCCACTTTCACCTGCACCTCGCGAATCAGCTTCCAACTGCGCGGTCCCCTGTCCTGCAGACCAAAATCGCTCAGCCGTCCAATCACAAAGTTGATATCCTGACGCTGCAGGTCTCCGCTAAGCTGAGTCAGCAGGCCCTTCAAACTGGCTTCGTAGACCTTGCCATGCCCTTCCCGCGCATCTCGTTCTCCTTGCATCCAAACGAAGGTCACGGTCTTGATCGCCTGGCCCTTGATGGCCGAGTTGACCTGCTTCATCAGGACATCATAGAGTTCGCCAGCAGACTTTGATGGCTTCCCGTTGGAATCAGTCCACTTCTTGTACCACTTGCGAATCGGCTGGCCGCCCTGGGCACTCTTGACGACGATCACGTTCTCCTTGCCAAAGGCCGCAACCACGGCCGGCGTAAACGACTGCTGGGGATTGAGTCCAGCCATGTTGGACTGGCCGGAAAGGATAAAGAGATGTTTTCCTGGCTCGGCCTTCTCAGCTGCAACCGCCGTGATGGCCACCAGGGTCAATACCACTGCCTGTAAACTCGCCAATCGTTTCATCACCTGTTTCCCCCTGCTTTACCGGGTTCATTATCTACCATACGCTAGCTACCATCATATCATAATCCGTCTCATTAAATATTCACCTAACCAGCCATGAGATCCTAGCATGTCCAAGTGTGATATCACGATTGAATTCGGCCGTTCCGATTCTACCTATCGCGGGGGCGATACCGTTAGTGGCACGGCCCATGTCGTGGTCAACAAGAACATGACCAGCCGCGGCATTACACTCAGCCACTTCTGGAAAACCCATGGACGGGGTAACACGAACACCGGCGAGGTCCAGGAGGAGATCCTGGCACAGGATGCACAGCTGGTGGCCGGGGAAACCTTTTCCTTCCCCTTCTCTTTTGAGAGTGAAAAAGAACCCATCACTTACCGTGGGAACTACATTAACATTGATCATTATGTAAAGATCCAGGTCGACGTCCCCTGGGCTCGCGATCCCAAGCTGGAAGCCGAATATATCCTGCTACCTGGAGTTCCCCCGCGACTTGAAAGTGACCTGGAGGAGGAACCCGAGGAGGGTAGCCAGTCCATGCCATGGTATGCCTGGTTGATCGTCGGCCCCCTGATCCTGGCGTTAGTAATCTGCCTTCCCGTCATCCTTCCCTTCTACCTGCCTTTTTACATCTACGGGAAACTCAAGGCCAAGGCCATCGCCAAGCGACTCGGTGAAGTGGAACTGGAGACCGCAGAACAAGTCCTTTCCCCGGGAGGCAGCTGGAAAACCCGGCTGCGATTCACTCCCAAGCGAGATGTCAGGATCAACGGCATCCGGGCCAGGCTCAAGGTCCACGAAGTCGCAATTTCCGGTAGTGGTACCAACCAGACCACGCACACGCACACGATCCACGATGAAACCATCACTATTGAACCCGAAGGGGTACTCGGTGTTGGCAAACCCTACGATCAGGAAATTGAAGTCCCCTTACCGGAAACCCGGGTGTTCAATAATGGAACCACGGCTTACAGTTTCCATAGTGACAGTAACAACATTAACTGGTCCACCGAGATTCGCATTGACCTCCCCGGCATTCCGGACTGGAAAGAAGAAGATTACTTTGAAGTGATCCCCGTGAAATTCCTCGACCCTGCCTCGGCAAAGCCAATCTCGCCAGGTCAGCAACCAGCAGCCGCTCCAGCAACCTCACCTGCCGCTGCCCCCGTGCCAACAGCCCGTGCCCCGGCAACTGCCGCGCCAGCTTCACCAGCAGCGGTGGCCCCCATTCCACCACCGGTCGCGCCAGCATCACCGATCCTGGCACTCGTCTCCCAGCTTGCCGATCCAGGTAACACGGGCAGCGAACGGGCCCAGCTTATCGAAAGCATGCAGGGAAAATCATTCCCAGTTACGGTCGACGTGGAACGCTCGGTTTCCACCTTTACTTCCCAGCACGGAAATCAATACAAGGACGGCTACACGATCACGGGCGTCCTGGGCGGCAACGAGCAGGCCGTGGAGATTTTTACCCTGGAGACCAGCAAGTCCCAGGTCCGGGATCTGCGTCGCGGGGACCAGTGGTCCGCATCCGTGGCAATCGCCAGGTGGGACACGCTCTACAACCGACTGGTGCTGCTACAAACGGGCTAACGCCTGCCGATCGGCTCTGGCAACTAACGAAATTGCTCTGCCAGCTGTTTCGTTAATAACTCCAGACGCTGCTGGTACCCAGCTTCCCTGGCGAGGTTTTTCATTTCAGTCATATCCGAGTGATGAT
>JAYGDH010000224.1:0-3601 GCA_046583055.1 Pirellulaceae bacterium
CCATCAAGAACGCCATCACGAAATTTCGTGATGAATTTGAAACATACATTCGGGAAACCAATCCCACGGGTTTCGACACCCGGGATCCAGTTCCCGCACTGGAGACGATTCAGTTGCATTAAGAATACCACGGCCACGACATATTTTTATTAATCACCGGTCGTTGCGACCGACCACCTGACCCTGATCTGCGAGTATTAGCGAAACACTTATGCCTACCGTCCTTGTCAACGACGTGGAAATTGAAATTGGTCCGGATGAACAGCTCAACGGGATCCAGGCGGCCAAGCGCGCCGGGGTGGAGATTCCGCATTACTGCTGGCATCCCGGTCTGTCGGTGGTAGCCAGTTGTCGCATGTGCCTGGTGGAAACAGGTCGGAAAGACCCGGAAAGCGGGGACGTGAACCTGGCCCCGAAGCTGGTACCTGCCTGTCAGACTCCGGCCACGGACGGTACGGTTTTTGTGACGGACAGCCAGAAGGTCATGGATGCCCGGGCCATGGTAGAGGAAGACCTGTTGATTCGTCATCCCATCGACTGCCCCATCTGTGACAAGGCTGGTGAATGCACGTTGCAGGATTATCACTTCCAGCACGGTCGCGAGGAGCGGCGTGCCGACATCAATCCATTTACCAGTCGCCGGCGCAGCCTGGGGGATACGGTCACACTGTTCGTCGATCGTTGCGTGATGTGCACGCGTTGCGTGCGCTTTTGCCGCGAGGTAACGGAAACCAGCGAACTGCTGGTAAGCAACCGGGGAACAGACGAGGAAATCGACGTTTTTCCAGGTTTCCCGCTGGACAACAAGATGTCGGGCAACGTGGTCGATCTTTGCCCGGTCGGGGCCCTGGGTGACAAGGATTTCCTGTACCAGCAACGTGTCTGGTTAATTAACAAGCGATCTCATGTCTGTGCAGGCTGTTCAACAGGCTGCTCCATTGACATCGAGGAGAACCAGGACCAGATTTACCGACTCAAGCCCCGTGACAATCCACATATCAATCACTGGTGGATGTGTGACGAGGGACGATATGGCTGGAAACATGTCCATTGCGCCGATCGCCAGGTACAGGCCTACCGACAAGACCAGCAGGATCCTGTTCCGTTAGATGGCTCCACGCTGGCCGAGGAGCTTGATCAGCAACTTTCATCGGCAGCAACGATAGCAGCCGTTCTGTCTCCGCATTTAACCGTCGAAGAGGCCTATCTGCTGGCAACTTACGTACGCAGCAAGGACCCCGCGGCCTCCCTTGTGTTGGGCCATGTTCCGGTGCAGGGAGAAAACGAGACGTACGCGAGCGGGTTCACGATCCATGCTGAAAAATGTCCAAATCGGCGCGGAGTAGAAGAAGTGATTGCCGGGATTACAGGAAAGGTAACCACCTGGGAATCCTTCCTGGAAACCCTGTCGGATTCATCTCCGGCGGCAGTCTGGATTGCCGGCGGTTACAAGTCCGACTGGCATGACGAAACCGTCTCGCATCTTTTCGACGCCATTCCCTTGAGAATTGTCCAGGACACATTTACTTCACCCCTGTCCCGCACGGCAACCTACAATCTGCCGGCCACGGCTTTCGCGGAACAGGCTGGATCTTTTGTTAACCACGAGGACCACATCCAAAGCTTTGAACAGGCGATTCGCCCTCCTGCCGGCGTGATACCGTCGGGACAACTGTACTGGAGGCTATTAAATCGAACGGGACTGTACCAAAGCCAGCTGGTACTGGCCGAGATCGCTCGTGAAATCCCCTACTTCAGCGCTGCCACGGAGCCCCCGGGCGAGCTGGGAATGAACTTGAAACTGAATCACCTTGCATCCTGAGCCTTGTCGTTACGGATGGAATCATAGACCCATGCAACCAGAATTACTCATAAAAATCACGATTGTAATCGGCGGCCTGATGACGGCAGCCGCTTACTTTGTCTTGCTAGAGCGGCGTATTGCAGCCTGGGTCCAGGACCGGGTGGGCCCCAACCGGGTCGGTATACCGCTGACCAAGATTCGCCTGTTCGGCCTGGGGCAGCCGTTAGCGGACGGGTTAAAGATGATTTTCAAGGAAGAATACACACCTCGCCAGGTAGATCGACAGCTGTACGTGCTGGCCCCCCTGTTGATCCTGACCGCGGCGTTAAGCGTGTTTGCCGTGATTCCCTTTGGCAGCGCGGTGAACGCGGGTGGATACTCGATCGAGCTGGCCATTATTCCTGGTTTGAACGTCGGTTTGATCTACATCTTTGCTCTTTCCAGTATCGCGGTGTATGGAGTGATCCTGGGTGGCTGGGCCAGTAACAGCAAGTACTCGTTCCTGGGCGGCTTACGTTCGAGTGCCCAGCTGATTGCTTACGAGTTACCGTTGGGACTGGGGATCCTGGGGATCATCCTGGCCAGTAGTTCACTGGATCTGGCTACCATCATGAATCAGCAGGCGGAGAGCGGTTGGTGGTATGGATTCACACAGCCGCTGGGCTTCCTGGTATTCGTGATTGCGGCCTTTGCCGAGGCAGCCCGACTCCCGTTTGACCTGCCGGAATGTGAGCAGGAGTTGATCGGCGGCTATCACACGGAATATGCGGGCATCAAGTTACTATTATTCCTGGTTGCCGAGTTTATTCACATGATCACCGCTTCCTTCCTGATCGTGATCCTGTTCCTGGGTGGTTGGCATTTCTGGGGAATCACCGGGACGGACCCTGTTGCAACCAGCTGGGGGATGGCCCTGTTAAGAGTCCTGGTGCTGTTCACGAAGGTTTTCCTGGTGATCGTATTTTTCATGCTGGTGCGTTGGAGCTGGCCTCGCTTTCGTTTTGACCAACTGATGGGGCTGGCCTGGAAAGTGATGTTACCGCTGGGACTACTGAATTTCGTTACCGTTTCCATCCTGCTGGAAACCAGGCTGCTCCTGTACGAACATGGCCAGAGTTCAACTGGTTTTGATATTGCCAGCGTGCTTATCTCCTGGCTGATTTGCGTGGGCAGCTGGATTGCCATTTGCCAATGGGGTCCGCGGGTTGCCGACAACAGTCCTCGCGAGTCGCTTGACCCACAACTCATTGATACCCAGATTTAGGTTCTCGTTTCCCTGCCGGGTGCAACCGGTAATCTTGCACAGAAAGACCGTGACGCGATGAAAGAAAACGACTCTGATATCCTCTGGATCGAAGAGCCTGAGCTGGGTTTCGCTGGTAAATCCTACCTGACACTGTTTGCCCAGGGGCTAACGACCACGGTCAAGCACCTGGCACGCTCACTGTCCGGCAACGTCTCCACCGTCAGCTATCCTGACGAGGAGCCGGAAATTGGTAACCCCCAGATTTACCGGGGCGTACACCGGCTGAATCGAGATGACCAGGGTCGCGTGAAATGCGTTGCCTGTTTTCTCTGTTCGACAGCCTGCCCGGCCCACTGTATCGATATCGTCGGGACAGAAAGTCCCTGGGATGATCGAGAAAAATATCCTGCCAGTTTCACGATTGACGAGTTGCGATGCATCTATTGCGGGATGTGTGAAGAAGCCTGCCCTGTGGACGCCATTGAATTAACCAGCCTCTACAACCTGACCGGCCGAAGTCGCGAGGAAATGATTTTCGACAAGGAGAAACT
>JAYGDH010000314.1:0-3209 GCA_046583055.1 Pirellulaceae bacterium
CGTGTGCTCTTCCGATCTTGAGTTCAAATTGTCGATACAACGCCGAAACCGGTGAGAACACCTCTCCCACCTCTTTACGAATTTCCACGGAAACAGAAACGTACTCCAACGCGTCCTGGTTGCGAAACCCAAATGTCAGGAACGTATGTGCCAGCCCCTGGAGCGACGAAAACTCCTGTACGCCAAACCAGATCGAATCAATCTGATCCACGTTAAAGGTACGATTTCTGTACTGAACATCGAAATGCTCATGGTCTTGATAGAGAAGATTCCTGACGTTCCGGATCGTGACCTGGTGATCCTGGATCTCGGCACGGGGCAAGATAATCTGGTCAGCTGCCCAGGGTCGGTCGTTCGAAGCAACGGTCCACGGCTGTACCAGCATCGCCAGCAGGGCGATCGCCAGCGGAATCCGCACGGTCTCCCACGGCTTATCAGAACGATACAGCAAGTAGGGAATACCCAGCAGGTAACCCCAGGCCAGCAGGCGTCCCAGCCAGGAGGGGAGTCCCGGAAAATAGCGGATCGCTCCCACGGTCCACAGGCAAACCAGTAACGCGAACAATTGCACGCAACGATAACCAACACGTCCCAGAGCACGAACGCTCCAGGGAAAACCTTTACCGGTCAGCTCGCTTGATGTGGTGTGAGTCATTTCCAACTTCCCCGTCACGAGGCGGTCAATCGGCACCATGGCGCCACCATGACAGGACCATTTACCCAAGTCAACGTCAAGATACACCAGGCCCCGTTGCTTAAATCATGCTGGACGACAGGCCACTGATTCTCTACAAAGACCGGTATCTCCCATGCATCTTGAAAAGCAGGATCGGTCGGATGAACCATTACCAGGTTGGCCAGGGAACCATTACCTTGATTCTCGGTGACCTGGTCGACCAGCAGGTCGACGTCATCGTCAATGCTGCCAATAACCAACTGGCAGGTGGCGGTGGTGTGGATGGTGCCTTGCACCGTGCCGCGGGCCCCCTGTTGTTGCAATGGTGTCAGCAGATTCCCTGCGACGCCAACGGCTGTCGCTGCCCGACGGGAGAGGTGCGGGTCACACCGGCAGGCAGCCTCTCTGCGCAATGGGTCATCCATGGTGTCGGTCCGATCTACAACCACCAGCCCCCGGATCTCTCCGTACAACAACTACGTTCCGTCCACGAACAGGCACTGGAAGCCGCGGCTCAACGCGACTGCCAGTCCATTGCATTGCCGGCAATCTCCACAGGGATTTATGGATATCCGGTAGCAGAGGCCGCCCCGGTAGCCCTGGGCACGGCCCGGGATTTCCTGCGGCAAAACAAGAATCCTGCGGACATCCGTTTCGTTCTTTTTAATACCTCACATCACCAGGCCTTTCAGCAGGCACTGAATTTACTGTCCAAAACCACTGGCTAGAGGAGTGCTATTGGGAAACCCGCTGTTTAGCCGGGCTCCGGGTCAACAGGTACCCATAGGTGGACTATAATACCGGCACACCCAAAGATCTTCCGGTAGCTTTCCACGTAGGGCTCGGACTTTTCAATGTCACCATTGCACGATGTTACCTGCCGACCATCACCTGTTCGTTCTCACCTGTCAGCGATCCTGGTGAACAGTGCCTTGCTGTTGTTATTTTCGTCGGCAGCAAGTGCTGCGGACCCATCAGCTGCAACGCGTTATTTCCAACAACAGGTTGCTGGCATTCTTGAACAACATTGTCTGAGTTGTCACCGTGGGGACAAGCCCAAGGGTGGGCTCGACCTTTCCCGTCGCCAACACCTGCTGCGCGGCGGGGAATCCGGTCCAGCGATCGTTTCCGGCAAGCCTGCCGAAAGCCTGTTGATCGACTACGTCTCCGGTGAGACTCCCGAGATGCCCAAGAATACTCGTCCCCTCTCCAGCGACCAGGTCAAGATCCTGTCTCGTTGGATCCAGGCAGGAGCCCACTGGCCCGCCAATTTCATACTCGAGTCTCGCCCGCAGGCATGGTGGGCCTATCAGCCCCTGCAACGTCCACCATTACCGAACATTTCCCGCGAGGGAACTGACTGGGCTCGGACTCCGATTGATTGGTTTATCATTTCCCAGCGCGAGCAGCGCAAGCTAACCCCGGTTCCCGAAGCAGACCGCCGGACACTGGTCCGCCGCCTGTATTACGATCTGAGCGGTCTGCCGCCGAGCCCACGACAGGTGCGATCTTTCGTGGAATCCAAGGACCCACTGGTTTACGAGAAGCTGGTTGACGAGTTGCTGGCCTCCCCGCGTTACGGGGAACGCTGGGGGCGCCACTGGCTCGACGTGGTCAAGTACGGGGACACTTGCGGGTACGACAAGGACAAGTTACGTACCAACGCCTGGCCCTACCGGGACTACGTGGTGCGATCCTTTAACCAGGACAAGCCTTACTGGCGTTTTGTCCAGGAACAGATCGCTGGTGATGCGCTTTTTCCGGAGACCGCCGATGGCATTCTCGGACTGGGTTTCATCGCTGCCGGCCCCTGGGATTTTATCGGGCACGTGGAAGTTCCCGAATCCAAGATCGACGGGCGGGTGGCCCGGAATCTGGATCGAGACGACATGGTTACCAATACGTTCAACACGTTCCTCAGCACGACCATCCAATGTGCTCGTTGTCACGATCATAAATTCGATCCTTTCACCCAGGCCAACTACTACTCGCTCCAGGCCATTTTTGCCGCTGTCGACCGTGCAGAACGACCTTACGACACCAGCCAGGCGATCCAACAACAGCGTCAACAACTGGCGGCCCGACAGGTTGGTCTTCAGCAACAGAAGAAGACGCTGGACCAGGAAATAGAAAAGGCAGGTGGACCGGAACTGGCCACGATCAATCGCGAGATCACGAGACTGGCAGCACTGGAAACTCCCAACAAGAAACATCCGGCCTTTGGTTATCACAGTCAGATAAGTCCGAAACAGGACATTTCGAAGTGGGTCCAGGTCGATCTCGGGAAATCACAGGCTATCCAGGCGGTCGTCCTGCATCCTTGCCATGATGATTTCAACCAGATCGGTGCGGGCTTCGGTTTTCCCGTTCGATTCCGGGTGGAGCTGTCGAACGATCCAAAGTTCCAGGACAAGGTCCATCGCATTGCGGACGAGACCCGGGCCGATTTCTCCAATCCTGGACTGGTACCCTACCGGGTATCCAACGTCGGCCGCAGCGCACGGTACCTGAGAATCACAGCCGATCACCTGGC
>JAYGDH010000361.1:0-9741 GCA_046583055.1 Pirellulaceae bacterium
TTTTACTGGGATCAGCAAGCATCCTGCATCCACGTACGATCTGCTTCTCGGATCGGTTACAGTGACCTGGGTACCAATCGTCGCCGGGTAGAACGAATTCAACGTCTCTTCGAGGCCACGTAACTCATTTGCGCTGCAAGACTAATCAATCCGCTATAGAAAATCTGCTGCTATTTCCACCTCGGTAACCAGTAGCTTTGACTGCCGGAGAATTGCAGTCCAGGAACCTGTCACCTATAAACTAGGATATTCTTCCACGGTTCACCATTTTTCTGATTGCCTGAAAGGTACCTTCTTGATGATCTCTCTCCGCAAAACCTGCTCCACGTTGATTTGCATGACTCTCGGCCTCCTGTTACTGGCTCCCGGTTGCGGTTCGAAGAAAGAGGAGCCCACAAAGCCTGCTGCGCCTGAGAACACGGCTGCCAATGGTGAACAATCCACGAATGCGGCCTCGAACGGGGAAAGCAACCAGGTCGCTGCTGGCAACACGACCCCGGACAACACGCCACCAGCAAAACCAGCCGTTACGCTACCCGCAAAACCACCCGTTACGGCCGGTGACAGCAGTCCCCACCCTTACATGATCAAGGATTTTGAGGCCGCGCTGGTGGTTCACCCACGGAAAATATTTGCATCCGACATGATCCAGAACCTGTTAAAGATCGGCCCGGCGAAGGAAATGTTCGATGACATGATCGCTGAAATAAACGACAATTTTGAGATCGATATACGTCAACTGGAGCGGCTCTCGATATTTGTAAAAGCTCTCCCATCTGGTCCGCGTGAGGCGCCCCACGTTGCCATCATCGCGGAAACCGTCCAGGACACGGATTTCAGCGAGGTCGTCGATCAGTTGGTCCGCGGAGAAGAACCCCAGCAACAGAACGGCATGCAGTGGTATATCCCGGAAGACGACAGCAGAAGCCCGGTCGTCTGCGTGGTCAACACCAAGACAATCGTCATAGGCGCACCCCTGGACCTGGTACAGAAAGTCGTTGCCAGGCCAGCTGTCAAGAATCCCCTGAACGATCAACTCGTTGCCCTGGACTATGCCAACCAGCATTTCGTAGCCGTGGGAAACAGTAGCATCCTTTCTCCGCAACTGGTCGCCGAAATGCAGCGGGAACTGGCACGCGAGGAACTGCCGCCGGCTTTCAGTCCCATCACGGACATGATCGCCCAGGTCAAGTCGGCCAGTGCCGTGCTCAATGTTTCCCCGGACCTGTACCTGTCACTGGGAATCACGACCTCCAGCGAAGAAAACACGACCAAGATGGTCACGATGGTCAACGATAGTCTCACGCTGGCCAAGAGCGCCCTGGGTATCTTTGCCCTGGCACCTCCCAAGGAGCTACCCGCCGAGATCAGACCGCTGATCAAGGAAGCCCTGAAATTCCTGGCGAGCATCAAGCCCACACAAACCGGGGACCGCATGGACGTCGCAGTAGGGCTTTCTGCGAGCCAGCTGGCCTCGCTGCAGAAACCTTTCCTGGAAAGCATCACGAATGCTCGTACGACAGCACGCCGCATGGCCAGCAAGAACAACCTAAAGCAGCTGGCGATTGCCATCCATAACTTCCACGATACCTATCGACAGTTTCCTGTCGGCCAATCACCGAACGAGCAGGGTCCCATCCATTACAGGAACGGCAAGCCCCTGTTGAGCTGGAGAGTTCACCTGTTACCGTTTGTCGGGGAGGAACCACTCTACCTACAGTTCAAGCTCGATGAACCCTGGAACAGCCCTCATAACATCAAGCTGCTGGATCAGATTCCGCCGGCCTACGTGAATCCCAACCAGCCAGGCCTGGGAAACAAGACCGCCTATCTGGCGCCCGTGGGTCCCGGATCCATCCTGGGCTCGACCAAGCGAATGAGCTTTCGCAACGTTAAGGACGGCACCTCGAACACGATCATGATCATGCAAGTTGGTAGCGACAAGGCGGTTCCCTGGTCGAAACCCGAGGACTTGCCCTACGACGCCAAGGATCCGATCGGCAGCCTGGGTAACATCGGTGAATTCTTCCAAGCCTGTTTCGCCGATGGTTCGGTGCACCAATTAAAAAGTACGATCAAGCCAGCGACCTTGCTGAAGCTGTTCAATTGCAGCGATGGAGGAATCATTGATTTCGAGGAACTTCGTCGCTAGGGAAATCAGCCTGGCAAGATCCTTATTGCACCTCAGGCACAGACCTCGAACTGGTTTTCCCGGCAGTAGTGATAACGTTGCATCCTGCGAGCCCTGTTCCAGTACCAGGGGGGGTATACGGCTGGATCGTCGCAGACTGGGGCGCTGAAAGCCCGCTATAGCCTGGTAGCTTATGAAGACCCGCCGTGGAATAATTGGCCTTGTTTCCACTCCACAAGGCGCTTTACTTCCCTCCCTGGCTTGGATAGGCTGACTGAGTCGGATGTCGATCATTTCCGCCCTCATATAAGGTGTTTTCTCATGGCCAAGTTATTTTCTAGCCTTCGCTGGTCCTGCCTCCTGCTCCTGGCCATTTCTCTTCTTGTCAGCATTGGATGCGGGAAGGGCAAGGAAGGCTCGGAATCCTTCAAGGACGCCACAACGGTTCCTTACATGCATCCCGATTTTCGGGTTGCCATCGTGATTCGCCCGCAACAACTGCTGGCATCGGAACTGGTGGCTACCGTGACCAAGTCGCTTCCGAGTGACCAGGTCAACGAAATGGTGAAGGAAATGACCGAGAATACCGGCCTGGATCCACACAAGATCGATCGTATCGTACTACTGGGCAATTCGTTTGTTGCTGCAGGTTTACTAGGTGGAGGAGCAACAAGGCATCTCTCGGAAGAGGCACCAACTGTGGAGTTTATAGAGTCGGCACCGGGCGAAGACACGGGTGAAGGCGAAAGCGGTGAAGATGCTGGCGATCCTGGTCAATGTGAATTCCAGCCTGCCGCATCCGAGGGAACTATCGAACTCCGCGACGATGAAATGTTTCCTGCACAGAAACTGTTTATCTGTGGAATCATAGACCTGGTAAAGGGTGTGGATGCCACGGCACTGGCCAAGGAATTCACCGGCAGTGATCAAACGGTCAAGCATGGTGAACATTCGTATTATTCTCAGACCGATGGCGGTGGCAAGCCGAGTGTTTGTGTTATCTCGGACTCGACCATCCTGGTGGCCGAGGAAGACCACTTAAAAAAGATCCTGGCCACCGGCAATGCTCAATCACCGCTGGCTGATGAACTGAAAACGATCGATAGCACCAACGATCTTTCCCTGGTGATACTCTTGGGTGACGTGGTACAAGACATGGGCATAGAGGATACCTTGAACGAGATCAGCAGTATGCCCGTCCTCGGTGTTCCGCCACAGGTAAGTGCGAATGCCGCCCTGGCCAAGGACATCAGTGCCTTCACGATCAGCGTGAACCTGAAATCGGACACGCCGCTGCAGGTGGTCCTGAGTACCAGCAACGGTGAAGTGGCTGGGAAGCTGAGTGGATCCCTGGAAGAGCTCAAGAAAATGGGCCGGGAAGCGATTGAGGAGTGGGATGGCGAGGGAAAACCTATCGCGGAAGCGGCCAACAAGGCCATCAACGGTTTAACCATCACCAATGAAAACAGTCGCGTCGGTGTGGCTCTGAAAATGGCCCCTGCCGACCTGCAGGCGGCCGTGGAAAGCATCGCGCCGCTGCTGGGGCTGCTCGGCATGGGGGGAGATCGCCCTACTGAGACTACTATTGAGGAGAGGAATTTCCCCATACCCGAGGAGGGGTCTAATGATCCTGTCAGTGATCCTGACAGTGATACGGATTTTGATCCGGAATTGCTCGACCTGCCGAGCGATGTGACGAAAGAAAAGGATGGTGGTGACGACAACTAGACTTCATGGACCCGATTTTTCACCTCGTGAATGCCTTATGTCGTCAACTACTCACTACCCAGCGCGGCTCGTAAAGATTCTTGTCTCGCTGTGCGTCTGCTGGTGCCTGGCTGGCGTTGTGCGGGCCGCCGAGCGACCGAATATTGTCTTTTTCATGATTGATGACCTCGGCTGGACCGACGTCAGCTTCATGGGAAGCAAGTATTACGAGACGCCCCACGTCGATCGGTTGGCAACCCAGGGGATGATCTTTCACAGTGCCTATGCCAACGCACCCAATTGTGCGCCGAGCCGGGCCTGCCTGATGAGCGGCCAGTACACGCCACGCCATGGTATCTTCACGGTGGGGGATTCGAAGCGGGGCAATGCCCAATTCCGCAAGCTGGAACCCATTCGCAACACGACCGTGCTGGCCGATCATTTCATCACCATGGGCGAGGCGCTGCAGGCCAGTGGTTATACCACGGCCACGATGGGCAAGTGGCACCTGGGCAAGGATCCGACCCAGCAGGGTTTTGATGTGAACATCGCGGGACGGGAGTGGGGCAGTCCCAGTGGTGGAGGCTATCACAGCCCTTACAAGTATCCGAACCTGGTCACGGAAACGAAGGGAGAATACCTCACCGATCGTCTTACCCAGGAAGCGTGTCGTTTCGTGGAAACGAACCGCGACAAGCCTTTCTTTCTCTACCTGACCCATTACGCGGTTCACACCCCGATCCAGGCCAAGCAGGAACTGGTCGCCAAGTACAAGGCCAAGACTGCCGTTGGTGGGCACAAGAATGCTGCCTACGCCGCCATGATTGAAAGCATGGATGACAGTATTGGTGCCGTCCTGGCCAAGCTGGATGAACTCAAGCTGCAGGAAAAGACCATCGTGATTTTCTTTTCCGATAATGGAGGACACGGGGGCGTGACCTCCAATGCACCGCTGCGCGGTTCGAAGGGAATGCTCTACGAGGGTGGGATCCGGGAACCACTGATCATCAAGTGGCCGGGAGTCACGCAGGCAGGCAGCAAGTGCCCTGAACCGGTCATCAGTACAGATTTTTATCCCACCTTGCTGGAAGTCACGGGATCTCAAAAACCCAAGGACTATTTACTGGACGGCAAGAGCCTGGTGCCGCTGCTCAAGGATGCCTCCAGCAGCCTCGATCGGCCCGCCCTGTTCTGGCATTTCCCGGCCTACCTGCAGGGATACACAGCGCGACATGGTCCCTTTCGCACGACGCCGGCCAGTGCGATTCGGATGGGTGACTGGAAGCTGATCGAATACTTCGAGGATAACACGCTGGAACTGTACAACCTGAAGCAGGATCTTGGGGAAAAAACCAACCTCGCCCAGGCCATGCCCGAGAAGACCCGGGAACTTCACCAGGCACTGCTTGCCTGGCGTCAGCAGGTCAAGGCACCGGTACCGACGGAAAAGAATCCGCGCTACGATCCGGACGCCCGCTTCAAGGGCAAGCGGAAAAGCCAGTAGCCCCTGGCACGGATTTTTCCCGGTGACATCGCTAGCTTGGCTTTTCTAGCTTTTTGTAGGCACTAAAAGAGGCTTCTCTGGTCTCAAATCCACCTACACGTTGTGGGAGGAAAACCGCTAGGATATTATAGTAGTTAGCGCGTGATTAAAGTGATCGTGGTTCCCATCGGGTCACCCATCCGTGGGCACCCTTACGGTAGTATCACGTTCCTCGAACACTCTCACCTGCAGGATTGTTTCCATGTTACGTGACCCGAGATTGATCCTCCTGGCATTCCTGGTCCTGCTTTCTACCGGTTCGTTACCAACGCGAGCCGACGAGAAGTCATTGACCTACGAACGTGACATTCGACCAATCTTTCGCACGCACTGTTTTGATTGTCACGGCGCGACCAAGGAAAAGAAGGGAAAACTGGATCTCCGCCTGCAGCGATTCCTGGTTCGTGGTGGCGAAACCGGGCCCGCCATCGTACCGGGTAACGTGCAGGACAGCTTGCTGATTCAACGTCTCAAGGCTGGAGAAATGCCACCGGGCGACGCCCGGCTTCCCGAAGATCAAATTGCCATCCTCGAACAGTGGATCATCCAGGGAGCGCCCACGGCACGCCCGGAACCGGAAACCATTCCTGACGGGCTGGGCATCACCTCGGAAGAACGGGCTTACTGGGCCTTTCAACCGATCACGAAACCGGCTGAACCGAGCGTAAAAGACGCCAATCGCGTACGTAATCCGATCGACGCATTCCTGTTATCTCGGATGCAGGACAGGCAATTGACCTTTGCTGCGGATGCAGATCGCCTGACGCTGATCAAGCGTGTCTACCTGGACCTGTTGGGCCTGCCGCCCACCCGCGAACAAATCAAGACTTTTATCGCGGACCCGCGCCCGGATGCCTACGAGCGCCTGGTCGACGAGGTCCTGGAATCCAAACACTACGGTGAGCGCTGGGGACGTCACTGGCTGGACGTGGCTGGCTATGCCGATTCGGAAGGTTACAGTAATGCCGATCCGGTACGAATCTATGCCTACAAGTACCGTGACTACGTGATCCAATCCTTTAATGACGACCTGCCGTTCAACCAGTTCATCCAGGAACAGTTGGCCGGCGACGACATGGTCAAACCTCCATTCAAGAACATGTCCGCCGACAGCATCCGCAAGCTCACTGCTACCGGCTTTCTCAGGATGGCGGTGGATGGTACGGACAGTAGCAACAACGACGTATCGCGCAACCAGATGCTGGCCGACACGGTCAAGATTGTCAGCTCCTCGTTGCTGGGCATCTCCGTTGGTTGCGCGCAGTGCCATGATCATCGGTACGATCCCATTTCCCATGATGACTACCACCGCATCCGGGCTGTCTTTGAACCAACCTTCGACTGGAAAAAGTGGCGTACGCCGGGTAACCGCAAGTTGTCTCTGTACACCGACAAGGACGTGGCTGAACGAACCAAGGTGCAGCAGGAAGCGGCCGTCATTGAAAAGGAACGTAACGGAAAGCAGGCCGAGTTCATCAAGATTGCGCTGGAAAAGGAATTCAATCGTTACGAGCAACCACTCCAGGCCAAGCTGCGGTTGGCCAAGGGAACAGCGGGTGACAAGCAAACCGACGAACAGAAAAAACTGCTGAAGGATTACCCCAACCTGAACGTGAACAGTGGCAATCTCTACCAGTACAACCAGGGCAACGCCGACAAGATCAAGGAGTACAACGCGCGCGTTGGAAAGATCAAGGAAAAGATCCCGGTCGAGGAATTTCTCCGCGTGGCCACGGAAGTCGAGGGATCTGTACCCAAGACATTCCTGTTTTACCGGGGAGATCATCGACAACCCCAGCATGCCATCAGTCCGGGTGGACTCACGATCACCAGCGCGGACGGTAAGCCGCTCGCCATCGCTGATAACCAGGCAGATTCCCCGTTCAGTGGCCGTCGACTCGCCTATGCCAGGTGGCTGACCAGCGGCCAGCATCCGCTTGTTGCACGGGTTCTCGTGAATCGGTTCTGGCTACACCATTTCGGCCATGGTATCGTCCAGACACCTGATGAATTCGGCAAGCTCGGCATGCTGCCTACCCATCCCAAGTTGCTCGACTGGATGGCCTCTTACTTCATGGATCACAGCTGGAGCCTTAAACAACTACACCGATTGATGATGACATCAACCGCTTATCGCCAGTCCTCGGTCCGCAATCCAAAATTTGACCAGGTCGATACGGCCAATGATTATTACTGGCACAAGTCCGTCCAGCGACTGGATGCAGAAATCGTCCGCGACCGGATTCTCGCAGTCAGTGGCAAGCTGGACAGGACCATGTTTGGCGCGCCCAGTGCCGTCAAGGCCGACGACACGGGCCAGATCATCGTGGACGGCTCCCACCGTCGCAGTATCTACATCCAGGTACGTCGGACGCAGCCGGTTGCTATCCTGCAGGTCTTCGATGCCCCCGTGATGACGGTCAACTGTGGAAAACGGACTGTCTCCACGGGTGCCAGCCAGTCACTGATGTTAATGAACAGCGACTTCGTGCTCAAATACGCCAAGGCATTTGCCGAGCGCGTAAGCGAAGAAGCCGAGGGAAAAGTTGACTCGCAACTGGTCGCCGGACTAAAGATTCCCTTTGATCCCGACTGGCTAGCCAGTTTAAACCCCTGGAAGTTTGGTTACGGGTTCATCACGCCGGCAGCAGAAGAGGAAAAATTCCCTCCGGTCAACTTCACACCCTATCCGTTTTTCGGTGGCGACACCTGGAAGGGTGGAGAAAAGGTACCCGATGAAAAACTGGGCTATTCCTTTTTAAACAGAACCGGGGGTCACCCCAACAACCTCAAACAACGTCCTATTCGCCGCTGGATCGCCCCGGCAACTGGCAAAGTGGCTATCAAGGGAACCTTGAAGCATTCTTCGGAGAATGGCGACGGGGTCCAAGTGACCGTTTACAGTAGCAGGCTAGGAAAACAGGGAAGCTGGCAGGCTGCCAGCGGCAGTGTCGACTACGAGCTGACACTGGAAGTGGAAAAGGGAGATGTTATCGATACCATTATCGATGAACGGGAGAACCACACGTCCGACTCCTTTAGCAACAACTACACTATTTCACTTACAAACAAGGAAACGGGTACGGAGCAAACCTGGTCATCGGCAGAAGATTTTCACGGGCCGATAACGGCAGAGACTGCCAATCTGAAATCTCCGATCATCCAGCAGGCAGCCTATGCCTGGGAGTTGGCTTACGGACGCCAGCCAACGCGTGAAGAAATGGAATTTGCGGCTACTTTCATCCGCGCCCAGTTGGCTATCCTGGTGGAACAGGAAACCAAGAAACCGGTACTGCAAGCCATGACAAACTTCTGTCAGGCCCTCATCAGTTCCAATGAGTTTTTATATTCTGACTAAAACTACGGATAACAAGTAATGAGTAATGCACCACAGATTCGAACCCGCCGCGAGTTCCTTGCCCAAAATGCTTTGGGACTAGGCAGTGTCGCGCTGGCCACGCTGTTGAACCAGGACAAGCTGCTGGCAACTCCGGCCAACGGTCCCCGGGGCCCGCAAACTTTTAACCTGGATCTCAAGAAACCCCATTTCCAACCGCAGGCCAAGGCGATGATCTCGCTGTTCATGCATGGTGGGCCCGCTCACATGGATCTCACCGATCCCAAGCCTGAATTGCAGAGGATGAACGGAAAAACCTACCAGGGTGACATCCAGTACAGCTTCATCAAGCGGGCCAGTAAACGCCTGTTGGGGAGTCGCTGGAAATTCAAAAAACATGGACAATGTGGCACAGAAATCTCCGAACTACTGCCTAGCATCGCCGGCATCGTCGATGACATCTGCCTGATCCGATCGATGCATACCGGCTACAATGGCCACGAAGTTTCCATTCGTTATATGCACTCAGGCATCCCCTCGGTAACAGGCCGCCCCACACTCGGATCGTGGCTGCTCTATGGCCTCGGTTCGGAGACCAACAACCTGCCGTCCTACATGGTAATGACCGATCCTGGCGGCCACCCGGTCGACGGCGTGCATAACTGGTCCAATGGCTGGATGCCAACCCTGTTCCAGGGAACGGTCATGCGTCCTAAGGATCCGCGCATTCTGAATCTTGATGCACCGGCCCATCTGCGTGGTGCTGTTCAGCAACATAACCTGAGCTTCTTAAATGCCATCAATCGCAAGCACCTGGCAAAACACCCTGGTGAAACCGATTTGGAAGCACGCATTGCCAGCTACGAGTTAGCGGCCCGCATGCAGACCTCGGCCAAGGAAGCCCTCGACATCTCCCAGGAAACGGCCGAAACTCATCGGCTTTATGGCCTAGACGACGGTGCCACCCGCGAATACGGAACCCGCTGCCTGATCGCCCGTCGCCTGGTCGAACGGGGCGTTCGC
>JAYGDH010000389.1:0-14022 GCA_046583055.1 Pirellulaceae bacterium
CAGTCGCGTCATCATCAGACGCGTCATCCACAGGCTTCTGATCTTCAACCGGCTCCAGCCCAGCCGTAAAATCTCCGGCCTGGTCGTCAGTTTTTTGCTCTTGGTCTTCAGGACGATCTACCATCTTAATCCTCATTTACAAAGCTATTACGTATGCCTGACTTATATCTGCTCCAGCCTAGCAAACCAGACCTGTCACGTCTGTACCCGAAGCGATTTTCCGGGAAAAAGCCGCTCGCTTTCCCGAGGCTAAACACGGCCCAGGAATTCCTTCACCACGGTGACCATTCAAGAGGTCCCGTTGATATCCAGACGTACTTGATCGACTCCATGGTCAAACGACGTCTCACCGACAAACAGGGCACCGGCATTGAATTGCCGCTGGTTTTTCTCCGCCGACATGTTCTCGGCAGCGGTTACCAGGATCAACGCCACACGACCTTGCCAGGACATTAACAACGGGCAGGTCACCTGGGCTGCCGCCTCCGTTTTCCAGATCGCCTCAACTTGCCCGCTAGCCAGGCCGTATTGCCGGGCTTCCCCGCCAGGGGCGTCCTGGGGATTGTAGAGTGCGACGATGACGCTATTACCATCAGGGGTCAGCACCATACCATCGGGAAACAACTCTTCCCCTCTTAAATCAATCACGATCGTCGGTTCGCTCAAGGCACCGGATTCGGCATCAAAATCATAATGCACAACGGTCTGGGTCGGTGAATCGATGTCCCAGAGGTTCCAACGATCACCATCCCGGGGTGTCATGACCTTTCCGTTGGAACAAACCTGGTCATCACGCAAACGAATCAACTGTCGGTCCCGCAGTCGCCAGTAGTAAAGACCTGCTTTCTGCTTCTCGAATTTAAGGTCCTTGGTACCCAGGATGATACCTCCGGGAAAAGCAAGACCATCATTAATAATCGTCCCGGAAACGTCTGTATCAATTTCCGTGCACAGATCCTCGGTATCGCCAGTCGCCAGGTTAAGCAACTGGAGCTTGCGTTCCATGCCGATCACCATCACGTCAGGATCCCGTGTGGGAAAGGCAAACCCCGGGCGCCCTGGCAACGGCCAGTTACGGTTTTTACCACTGGGCAGGTCAAAAATGTTCAGCGACCCCTGGGTTGCATCCGCACCGTGCTGAATCGCAACCCAGCTGAAACGCTCCTCATCCAGTTGAATCGGGCCCTCGGGCAGATAGCGCAGCGACGGATCATCCGGGAGATACAGGACCTTCGTTTCAATAACTTCCACAATGGACCTTTCTTTAGCCGGGTAACATGACACGGCCACCACTGGCCACGATCGTCTGTCCCGTCATGAAACTGGATTCCTCACTGAGCAGGAAACGGGCAACCGCGGCAATTTCTTCCGGTTCTCCAATGCGTCCGATCGGGGTCGCGTCGATGATGACCTTGTGCACTTCCTCCGACAGCGTGTGAGCCATTTCGGTTTCCGTCAGCCCCGGACAAACGCAGTTAACCCGGAGGTTACAACGAGCCCAGGCCTGGGCCATGCAACGTGTCATGGCAATTACCGCTGCCTTGGACGACGAATAAGCCACCTGGTTCTCACGTTCCCGCAAACCGGCAATCGAGGAAAAGGTCACGATGCGTCCAAACCCACGTTCGATCATCTCGTCCTTGACCGCGTAGATGATGCTAAAAGTACCGTCCAGGTTAATATTCAAGGTGGTTTTCCAGCGATCCCAGGTCATCTCATCGGCGGACCCGGGGATACTGATCCCGGCGGCGGTAACCAGCATGTCAATCGGGCCCAGTTGCTCACGTGCCTGGGCCACGATCTGTTCCGCAGACTCGGGAGTGGAAACGTCACCCGCCACGATCATTCCCTGGCCACCTGCTGATTCCATTTCTCGAAGGGTCTGTTCAGCTTCGTCGGTCCGCGACAGGTAATTCATGGCAACCCGGGCACCTTCACCAGCCAGGCGTAATGCCAGTGCCTTACCAATTCCCCGCGTTCCCCCGGTAATTAAAACGACCTTATCCTGGAAATCACTGCCTGATTGATCTGCTGGGTTCATTCAACTGCACCCTCGTAGAACGTGTTGGTAAAATCGCATAGCACAGATTCCTGGCCGGCTCGCTCCATCAAGCCAGGATCGGTTTGATCAGTTCACCATGAACATCGGTTAACCGGTAATGCCGACCCTGGAACTTGTGCGTCAGTCGCGTATGGTCAATCCCCAGGCAATGCAAAATCGTCGCATTCAGATCGAAGACCTCGACGGGATCTTCCACGACATTATAGGAATAGTCGTCCGTTTTTCCGAGCGACACTCCTGGCTTGATACCACCACCGGCCATCCAGACGGTAAAACAACGCGGGTGATGATCACGGCCATAATTGTCAGCAGTCAGTTTACCCTGGCAGTAAACCGTACGGCCGAATTCTCCACCCCAGACCACCAGGGTATCGTCCAGCATTCCCAGGTCAGCAAGATCCTGGACCAACCCCGCCGAGGGCTGGTCAGTCGCGAGGGTCTGCTTGCGAATATCACGAGGTAGGTTCGTATGCTGATCCCAGCCGCGATGATAGAGCTGTACGAAACGCACCCCGCGTTGCACCAGGCGGCGAGCCAACAGGCAATTGGCCGCAAAGGTTCCCGGTTTTTCACAATCCGGTCCATAACGCTCCAGGACATGCTTCGGTTCATCAGAAATATCGATCAATTCCGGGACGGATTTCTGCATTCGGAAAGCAAGTTCATACTGCGCAATCCGTGTCGCAATCTCGGGGTCACCCACCTGCTGTAGTTTCAACTGGTTAAGTTTTGCCAGGTCATCCAGCACGTCCCTGCGCAGCTGCGATGTCACGCCCTGCGGGTTGGACAGGTAAAGCACCGGATCACCCGCTCGTCGAAATTTCACACCCTGGTGCCGGCTGGGCAGGAAACCACTCCCCCATAAACGATCATACAAAGGTTGCCCACCATCTCCGGACGTCAGGGCCACAAACGTTGGCAAATCTTCATTCTGAGAACCCAGTCCGTACGAGATCCAGGATCCCATACTGGGCCGGCCCGCTAACTGGTGGCCGGTCTGCATGAACGTGATCGCCGGATCATGATTGATGGCCTCGGTATGCAGACTGCGAATAAAACTCAGGCGATCAACGATCCTGGCCGTGTGCGGCAGTAATTCACTTAACCAGGCACCACTCTGACCATGCTGGGCAAACTTGAACAGCGAGGGAGCCGTTGGAAAACTGGGTTGAGCGGCCGTCATGCCGGTCAATCGCTGCCCCCGCCGTACCGAATCCGGTAACTCCTGGCCTACTCGTTTTTGCAGTCCCGGCTTGTAATCATAAAGATCCAACTGGGAGGGAGCACCTGACTGGCACAGGTAAATCACGCGACGCGCTCGAGCAGGAAAATGTGGCAGACCTGGCAGGCCTCCCACACGTTTCTCGGCCCCAGCCGCTTCCCCATTCAACAGGGTCGCCAGGGCCATCGACCCGAGGCTCGTTCCACTGGCCTGCAGGAATCGTCGCCGATCCAGGGCCGTCAGCATGTCACTTGGGTTGAACATAACAAATCCTTCACGGTAATTCCGCTGCAGAACGATTGCCCCGTCACTCCCGCATTACCGTTTCATCCAGATTGAACAGCAAGCTTGCCAGGATGGTGTAGGCAGCCAACTCCGCGGTATCCAACTGCTGGCGTACCGGGGACTCGCCAATGGAAAGCAGCAGGCTGGCTTCCTTCCGATGACCTCGATAGTGTTCCAGGACTTGCCGGTAACGAGCCACCAGGACAGTTCGTTCTGGTGCCGTCGCTGCCCGGGACAGGACTACCCGGAATCCCCAGTCAAGTCGGTGCTCCACATCGCCGCGAGACTCCAGCATCATGCGACTGGCCAACCCACGGGCCGCCTCGATGTAGGTGGTATCATTGAGCAGGGCCAAGGCCTGCAAGGGTGTATTTGTCTGGGAACGGCTCATCACACACAACTCGCGAGAGGTGGCGTCAAAGGTCATCATGGTGGGTGGTGGCACCGTTCGTTTCCAAAAGGTGTACATGCTGCGCCGATACAGCCGACTGCCGTGATCCTGGACATACTCGTCACTGGCAATTTCCTTCCACAGGCCCTCCGGCTGATACGGCCTGACCGATGGCCCTCCCAGGGTCCTGACCAGTAAGCCCCCGGCGGCCAGCGCCTGGTCACGAATGACTTCTGCTGGAAGCCGAAAACGAGGAGCCCGCGAAAGCCAGCGATTTGTCGGATCCGTACGCAAACCCTGTTCGCTGACCTGCGAGGACTGGCGATACGTGGCACTGGTCACTATTAATCGCTGGACCGCCTTCACATCCCAGTCCAGGCGAACGAACTCGGCAGCCAGCCAATCCAGTAACGCGGGATGGGTTGGGCGTTCGCCCTGAGATCCATAATCCTCCGGTGTCCTGACCAACCCGGCACCAAAATACATGGCCCAGTACCGGTTCACTGCCACACGCGCAGTGAGTGGATTCGAACGGTCAACCAGCCAACGGGCCAAGCCTAGACGATTGGGAGGCGCACCCGCGGGCAAACGTGGCAGGACGGCAGGGACTCCCTGCTCAACCCGCTCTCCAGGCTGGTCATACTGACCGCGCTTGAGAATAAACGTATCACGCAACTTCAGCTGGTCCTGCATGACCATCGTCGTGGGAACCTGTTCCTGGATCTCCCGCTGCCGTCGACGCAACTGGAGTCGCTGCAGGTAGGTCTTTCGGACCTCGGGAGCGGACTGGTGACGCAGGTAGTATTCATCGATCTTCTGCCGTTGCGCAGGAGTCCGCTGGGCTGGAGGCCGTTGAGCAATTTCGGCCACGGTATCGGCGACCGAAATAACCTGGACTTCTGTCCCAGCCAGTTCTCGTCGGTAGAACCGCAGATCATCCAACTGGCCCTGGAAGTGAGGTGCTGTGCCCTTGCTGCCCAGTCGCAGAGGATATTCGGTTTTGAAAGTCCCCGTGAAAATATCCAGGTCAACCTGCAATAACTCGGCCTGGCCATCGATATACAATTTCAGTCCCGCCGCTTTATGAGATCCATCGTACGTCATCCCCACGTGGTACCAGCGTTCCGGAACCATTTTTTTCCTGGTGCGTACGCGCAGCGCATCATCCAGCCAGCGGGGGCCATAATTCAGATGCAAATGTCCGTCCTGCAGAAAAAGACTTAAACCCTTGTCGCGGGAATCGCCATCATCCATCAGTGACAACAACGTTCCTCCCTGGGCATCGCTGGCCCACACCCAGACTGTCAAGGAAAATTTCTCGCGACCCGTGAGGTGAGGAAAATCCTTGATCTCGACATACCGCTGACCATCCAGGAACAGGGCCTGCCCCCTGCGAACGTCACGAAACTCCAGGGCACCTTCTGGTACTACAACAATCTCCTTGACCTTTTCCTGCTGGTCTCCCGTTTGACCATCCAGGGGCAAGTAAATCTGCAGGGTTTCCTCGATCGACCCATCGAGAGCCGCCGGCAACTTCCCCTGCTCCCAGGCGCGCTGAGCACGCTCGATCCGCAAACGCCGGGCTGCCTGCTGGACAGCCAGCTGTTCCAGTTTCTCAGCCACCGCGGCGAGAGCGCGATCATCGTAAGCCGTGGGAGCGCGCATCACGGGTACCGAGTTGCCATATTTCATCACCCTCCCCTGCTCGGGCACGTTGTTGAAATAGGCCATTAACTGGTAATAGTCACGTTGCGTGAAAGGATCGTACTTGTGATCGTGGCATCGTGCACAGGTCATCGTCAATCCAAGCCAGACCGTGGCAGTCGTTTCCACGCGATCCGCAGCGTATTCGACCAGGAACTCATCAAAGACAATACCGCCCTCGGAATTGGCCCGATGGTTACGATGGAACCCCGTGGCAACCCGTTGCCTGACGGTAGAATTGGGAAGCAGGTCCCCGGCCAACTGCTCGATCGTAAACTGGTCAAAAGGCATACCCCTGTTGTACGCCCCGATCACCCAGTCTCGCCAACGCCACATGAATCGCTCTCCATCGGTTTGGTAGCCACTCGTGTCAGCATAACGGGCTGCATCCAACCACTGGACAGCCATCCGTTCACCAAACTGGGGAGCTGCCAGCAAACGATCTACCAGACGTTCGTAAGCTCCCGGGGATTGATCAGCCAGGAAATCAGCAACGTCCGTCGGACTCGGTGGTAAGCCGGTCAGGTCGAGCATGACCCGGCGAATGAGTGTTTCTCGTTTCGCTTCGCGAGAAGGCTGCAGTTGCTCTTGTTCGAGTCGGGACAGAACGAAACGGTCAATGGCATTGTGTCCCCAGTCTTGCTCCCCGGTGACCGGAATCACTACCTGCCGCGGCTTAATAAACGACCAGTGCCCTTGCCAGTCAGCTCCCTGATCAATCCAGCGTCCAATCAGGGCAACCTGCTCCGCGCTGAGGCTTTTACCGGAATCCCGGGGAGGCATCCGTTCGTCATCAGCCTTCGCCGTGATGCGGTTCCAGAGATGACTGGTCGCGCGACTGCCAGGCGTGACGACCTGGCTGGAATCTCGCCTCTCAAATAATCCCTCACGACGATCCAGTCGCAATTCGGCTTCACGCTGGGCTGCGTCCGGACCGTGACACTGGTAACAGTTATCCGACAGGATCGGCGCGATATCGCGGGCAAACTGAACCGACACTTCCGGTGGCGCGGACCAGGCTGGAGAGGTCAGCAGTAGGGCAACCAATCCCCAGCAACTTTGAGCCCAGAGCCCGCACAGACACTTCGTCATCTGTCATTCCCTTTACGACTACAGGACCAGTAGACGCGCTGGCATGCCCGTCATTTCCATGTTCTGGATTCTACTGTATCTGGCCCAGGTTGTCCCCATGACCATGAAATTAGAAAGGCAACACCAGGCTGCCCGAGCAAAGGATCGTTACCTGCCCGGCAGGCAACTTGTTAGTCCGGAACAATCACGCTCTCAGGGAGACGCCGACTCTTCCTTTTCAAGTCCCACCACGTCCAGGAACCAGACTCCCGGGGCCACCTTGATTTCATCCATTTCAAGAATCGGATGACCGTTGATCTGGTTCAGCGCCCAGGAACAGGCCCACTTGAAGCGGCTGGTGTTCTCCTGCGTATTGTGCTTGTCCAGCAACAGTTGCACGGCATCCTGGGACTTCATACGTCCCAGGGCAATCGCACAGGTTTGCTTGACTACCTGCCCTTCCGGATTAAAGATATCCTCGTCAAGAATCCGCTGTGAAAACAATTTTACCAGTGCCGGCTCGGAGTTACCGGCCTTGATCATTCCAACGGCCCAGACTGCTGCAGATCGTAACGGAAACGTCATGCCATTCTTCTGGCAACAGCGTGTCAGCAGCGGCATGGCCTGGGTATATTTCAGCTCCCCAAAGGCCTGGAAAATCTGACCCAGTTGCTCGTTCACATCTTCCGCTGCTGCGTCCTCGGGCAAGGACTCCTTGAGGATTTCCTCCATCTCAGAAGCCCTGCGAAGCATCGCTGGGAACTGGTCCACCGCCTTGAGCTTTCGCAAACCCCAGGCCGCAGTAGCAAACACTTCACCTACCGAATCATCCAGCAACGCGGCCAGTTGTTTCCCCACAGGCTGGTACTCCATCCCCACCAGCAGGATAATTGCCTGTTCTTTCGATCGCCAGAACGTCACCTCGCGATCCAACTCCGCGCTCAACAGTTCGGTAAGCAGGGTGCGCATTGCCTCTTGTGCACAAAGCTCTTTAATTCCCGCGGCCATCTCGACTCGTACCGAACGCTTGGCATCATTTAAAAACATGACCAGTTTTTGCAGGTGAGCTGCCTGGGGCTGTGCGGTCTTCAACCAGGCCTGTGCCACCACGCCCCGCACCTGGGGATCCGCGTTTTCCTCCCAGCGATCCGACTGCTCCACGAGGTAAGCAGGCCGCAGCCCGAGCAGCGCCTGCAGGGCCGGCCGGGACACCACGGTCTGTTCATCCGATGCCAGCTGCACCAGCATTTCAAACCACTGGTCCTGCTGGGCCAAGCTAAGATCAGCCTTCCCTTGCTGCAATAACCAGGCGCCTACCAGCCGGTCAACCAACGCATTGCCAGGAAGCTTGAGCAAGGTATCGGCCTGCTCGATGAGCGGCGTCTGTCCCAAAACGGCCAACGCCTTGGCTGCTTCCACTCGGTAAGCAATCCGCATGTTCTCATCGCTGGCAATCTCCTCGAGGCGTGGCACGACAGACTGTTGCTGGACCGCTGCCAATTGCCGTATTGCCAACAGGGTCAATCCCTGGCTCATCAAGGAATTGTTCAGTCGTTGTTGCCAGAGCTGTCGCACCGGCTGGTCTTTCCAGGCTGCCAGGGCCGGCTCCACCAGCATGCAAAACTCGAAGTCGCCCTCTTTTGCGACCTCCAAAAACAACGGGGCCGCTTCACGTGCCTCGAGCTGAATCAGGGTATGAGCCATCGCCAGCCGGGTGCTGCGGTTTCCCTTGGTTTCCGCCAGGACAGCTTGCAGGTGAGGAATCGTTGTTTCCAGGTTTGGTACCTTGAAAAACGACGCCCGGTAAATAGCCTGTGCAGCCTGCCTCTGGACCGCACTTTCCGACCCCTTGAGAGCCTGGATCCAAAGAGGAACCAACCTGGGTGAATAACTCAGGGTCACGGGAGTCGTCTTGACCACGGGCTGGCTCATCATCGGCCAGTCAAATTTTATAGGTGCCGTCAGATCTTCCTGCGCCAGACTGGTTCGTGTCGCCCCCCAGACGAAACCCGTTAGCAGGGCAATTGCCAGTATCCTGGACAAGTGCCATGACGGCTCGCCTGGGAACCACGGCCCCGGGATGGATCGGCATTTTTTCGTGACACGCATTGAATTGACACCTGCTAGAAATGATTTACTACTGCGGCTTGGTCAGTCGCCAGGTCTGGATACTCAACACGATGAATGCCAGGATCGAGACCACGCCGAGGATATAACAGTTCACGGGAAACAAGTTGTATTCCTTGAATCCCGGCGCATCGATGATAGACAAGGCTGCTGCCAATGGGTTCACCTTGAGCACATTTTCCACGACGGTACTACCAAAAGTATCTTCCCGTCCCAGCCAGACTGCCAGCGTACCGATGCAAATCAGGATGAGCGTGCCGAAAGAGACTGTCGTGGCCGTTGTCGTACGCCGAAAAATACTGCTGCAAGCAAATGTCAGGGACAGGGCAAACACCGTCGTCACGGCCAGGCAGACCAGGACGTTGAGCACCTGCGGAAGCAGCGTCTGCTTGACGGCAATCATCATGACATAGGCCGGTAGGGTGGCAATCAACACCAGCAGAATGGTTACCACGACACTCAACAACTTACCAATGATAATCCGAAGCGGTGAAATAGGTGTCATCAATAACAACTGCCAGCCCCCGCTTTCACGCTCCGAGCTGATCAGGCCGGCAGCCAGGCTGGGAGTGATCAACATGATCAGGGCAATCTGCCACAGGACCAGGTAACTGCCAAGGGTTTCCAGGTCCCAGACCGTTGCCGATTGCATCACCACGGTACCCAAGCTCATGGAAATCACGATATTGATGCTCAGGATCCGAAACAGCCAGTGGGCCCGGCCAAATCGGCGACAACGAAATTCCTTGACCATCACCGGGTTCGAGAGCGGGCCAATGCCAGCCTTGCGACGCTGGGGGTCAATCAGCCAGTGGACGCGGCGACTTAACTGTTCTTTCTGAGACAACTCATCGGTGATAATGCCCGCTGAACGCGACCGGTCAAAAATCTTTAAATTCAGGCGACTGATGGTCCAGAGCACACAGATCACGATCATGGCAATGGCGAGGATGGCATATTTCAGCGGCGTTCCGCCGGCACCGATAAAGCCCTGGCTGGTGAGATCCCCGTGCCCAAGAATTTCCATCACCGGCGTCAGCGGTGAAAAGCAACGGATCCATGCTGCGGTGGAAGTAAAGAGCGATTCACGACCCTGCAGCACCAGGTGAGGACCCAGCGTAATGACGGTAAGTCCAAGGACCAGCCCGTAGGTGGCTCGAATGGACGCATCAATCGAATTGGAATAACTGCTCACCAGGAATCCCAACGCTGCATACTGGAAAGCGACCAGGACCAGCAGCGCATACAGGGCGACCACGTCATCAAGCAACGAGATTCCGCCCATCGCATAACAGGCAGCCCCAGCGGGGAAACTCAAGATCAACAGCAACAGCACGAATACCATCACCCCAGCCATCTTACCCTGGTAAATGGTCCTGGATTTCATCGGTGAATTAAACAGCAGTTGCAGAGTACCCTTGATCTTTTCCCGTACGATGGAAGTCGCTGGAAAGACGGGAACCAGGACAATGATCGCTGTTAGCAGACCGTAACCGAACAATCGAAACACCTGTTTCGCTTTATTTCCGGCCAGGTCAACCGTGGGATCAGCAGGCCAGCGAAAAATTACCAGCAGGGCAAACATCACGACGAACAGTACCTGCAAGACCATGGCCTTACGAGTCCGCAACATGCCAATCAGTTCCCTTTGAATAATCGGATTTAAGATCATGATTCCCTATCGTGCATCCCGTAAACCGGCTGGCCAATCCAGGGTCTTACGTGCTCGCCTTAACCTCATCGCTGGTGGTATCCACCTGTCGCGTAACCGTCATAAAGGCATCTTCCAGATCCGTCTGTAATTCCTTGAACTGCGTGATCGGCACAGCTGCCTGCACCAGTTTCGCCAGCAACTGGCTGAGTTCCTGGTCATCCAGCGCCGTTCGAAACCGAACCGTCATTTCTGCCAGCGAGGCATTGACCTCGACACCCTTATCCAGCGATTCCCGCAGCACCGCTACCGTCTGGTTCACCGCTTCCGACGAGGGCACCTGGATCTCGATCATGCGATTTTGATCCAGTTCTCGTAAAATCTGGTCCAGCGCACCGGAAGCCATCAGTTTTCCATTATGGATAATCGCCACCTGGTCACAGATTCGTGACAACTCCGGCAGGATATGACTGGTCACGATCAGTGTCTTTCCCATCTTCGCCAGTCGCAGCAACAATTCACGCATTTCAATCCGTGCTTCCGGATCCAGACCATTGGCCGGTTCGTCAAAAATCAGCACCTCCGGGTCATGCAGAAGGGTACGAGCAATTCCAACCCGCTGTTTCATTCCATGACTGAGGGCTTCCACGTAGCGATCCTGCATGTAAGCCGAGTTGGTCGTCTCCATGACCTCCGCGATCCGACGAGCCCTCTCGACCCGGGCAATACCAAAGGCAGCCCCGAAGAAATCAAGATACTCCCGGACCCGCATGTTCTCGTAGGATCCAAATGTATCCGGCATGTACCCCACCAGTCGCTTGATCCGGTGCGCATCGCGGACACAATCCGCTCCGGCAATACTAGCCTGGCCCTGCGTTGGCTTGGCCAGGCCCACCAGGATCTTGATCGCGGTGGTCTTGCCGGCACCGTTGGGACCAATGAAACCGAGAATCTGCCCCCGGTTTACGGTCAAGGAAAGATCGTCGACCGCGGTAAATTCACCGTACTTCTTGGTCAGTCGGTCAATCACAACGACTGGTTCATGGTTACTCATTACACTCTCCGCAAAACACTCCACAAGTGACTGGCTAACGAGCCTGTCGCTTACCATGTACTTCTACACTAATACTCTTAACTTCCCACGAGTAGTTCTTTGCCCGGGCCCCCTTGGCCGTCTGGTGCTGACCGGGCACTGCCTGCAGGGCCAGCACCAATCCACCCTGGTCATCCAGCACCAGCATATCACTCTGCTTGATGGTCACGGTCTGGGTTCCAATCGGGTTCGCCAGCTTTTGCTGGGAATGTAACGCTCCCTCCTGCCAAGCCAACAGCTCAAGGTCAAACTGGTCACACTCCACGTCCATTGTAATCAACGCCTCGGACAGGTCCGCCGGCAACACCTCACCAGGCAACTGAACTCGCAGCCAGATACGCCGAGGCTCAAAATTCTTTTCCAGCCATGTCCGGACATCCGTGCTGTATAGCTCTGGTGGCTTCTTACCGTCCCTGCTGATTCCCATCCGAAGCGAACACAACCATGAAGGTACGACGAATGATTCGCCCCGGGGTGTCGGGTAGAGGTGCAACGGTACCGCCAACAAGGCACTCCCCAGCCTTTCATGGCCGCTCGGAAGTTCCAGGCCTACTTCCAGCGGCTTGGCCCAGGCAAGGATCGTCGGCTGCTGGGGGAATGATACCTGGCGATCTTTTGACCGGTCCAACAGGTCTTTCAAAACCTGCTGGCGATGACGCTGTTCATCTTCCAGGACCAGGCTGCCAAACAATTCATTCTTCTTGAGCCGATCGGTCGGGCCGATTTTAAATTCATCCCCCTGGACCCGAACCGTGTAGCGATCACCGGTCGGAGTCACCAACAGCACGTCCGAGATTTCCTCGAATGGTTCCACCTGGAGCCGTCCCGACATTCCCTGGTCGGTCAAGTGGCCGTAAGCTGCCAACGGCTGCTTCAAAGCCACGACCTGCTGGAACCTTGTTTCACGCACGCCTTCCGGCAAGGTCAGGTTTTCCCACCTGGCCACACCATGATCCAGCCACACCAGTCGGCGACTGGTCCCCTCGGACGTATCCCGGGACGGCCATAGCACGCCCCCCTGCTGAACACCAATCTTCTCCCTGGTTTTATGTTGGCTGTAAATCGCAGCCAGTCCGTTAACAGGTACGAACTGGGAATGATTTACCGGTGCAATCCACTGAGCCACGGCAACACTGGAAGGCACCGATTCGCGAGACATCTTTCCCAGCACCGAAAGGACGCCGGCGGTGCAAAGTGCAGCCACCGGTCCAATCCACAGCAAACGCTCCAGGTGCCCAACACGCATCAACCACAAACCGGACAGCAAGAGGAGACCACAAAATGAACTCAGGATGACGATCACCCATTCCCTGGTCACGATTTGATAGCCAATTTGCTCACCGACGTACTGTTGAAAATTCTCCGCCCCCCAACTCGATGACGTCGATTCACTAAAAAACCGTTCCGCCAGTTGCTGGAGAGGCAACGTATCGAGAACTTCACCCGGGATACCACGTGGACGTATAAAAAGCTCTCGTCGTGGCCGGGACCAGGCCCGTAATTCCAGGGCCGTGAAGAGAATCTCTCCCTTGCCGTATTTCAACCAGAAGGCCACCGGCCAATCGTTGACCGAATGGGTCACTTCCACTCCCTCGGTCACCAACCGAATCAATTCCACCGGGATCTCCGCTTCCCGCACCTGCGACTTGTTGTTCAGCGTATCATGATGAGAAATGATCTCGTACTGAGACAGGTTCACACGGTCAACCTCGTAGGCTGGAAAGGCGTCTCCCAGCAACAACTTGACCGTACTGACATCAGTCCGATCCAACATGACCCAGAGACGTCCACCCTGGTTTAACCAGCCACGAATACTCTCCCGGGATTCCGGCTCGCTGGCCAGGCGATTCCCTCCCAGCACCAGTTCGTCGACAGAACCCATTCCCAGTGACCAGGGCATATCAGAGTTCTCGTCCAGCGTGGGAATCTGACGCCACTCCTTCATGTTCATGAAACGCCGAACTACCTTGATCGTTTCCAACACGATATCCCGGGCCGGTTCCATCAATTCTTCGAATTGCTCATCACCAGTCGTCAGGTTGGTTCTGCCTTTCACGTAATCCGGATAGTAACAAGTGATATTCTTTCGACTGAAGACTCGCACCGACGACTTATGCCACATCGGGTCATCCGGACGACGAATCAAGGTTTCCTTCCCATCAGTGCGATCGTAGAGGCGCGACAGGACCTCCATCCGTCGGGTCGATTCCTCGATATTCTCGGGAATGCGAATCGGATAACTTACCTTGCGTTTCGATTCTGCCGGCACCCAGAACTCGCGCCCATACTGAATCGTCTCATCTATCGCAAACGTGCTGGCCACCAGCAGACGGACTGGCTTGGTGGTCGGATTCCAGATATCAGCTGAAACCAGCCCCCAGGAACCTGGACGAAACTGGTAAAACCCAGCCGCCTC
>JAYGDH010000402.1:0-5724 GCA_046583055.1 Pirellulaceae bacterium
AGCGATCAAGGCCATGATCAGTGATATTAACCGGATGGACAAGTCGTTGGCCAGGCAAGAATTTGAGGTTGCCTTTCGCCGGAGGGAGCGTGACAAGGTGCTGACCATGGTTACCCAGGTGGAACGACAGCTGGCAGAGCAACGACAGCAACTGACCGACCAGCAGAAGAAAGAATTTGACATCCGCAGCCAGGTGACGGCCTCGATCTCGGAGTTGGAAAAGCTACAGAGAGAACGCCAGGCATTGGACGGAAAGTCTGTCCCGGAAAAAATTATCGAACATTTTCCCACTCCCATGGTTAAGACGGTCTTTGGGCGTGAAGTTCATTTTCAATTGAAGGGTGGTCGGCTGGCTTATATCCCCTGGGATGTGCTGGTGTCCCAGTTGCAGGCCGATGCACCACGTCATGTCTGGAAACTCAAGGATGCTACTCGTATTTCCCAGATGCTTGGGCCAGTGGAGGGATTTCGGATGAAGTATACGCTGGTGAATAAGCAAAATGCGATCAACACACGCCAGGGATCGATCCTGCGGCGACGGGTTGAGCTGGAAAATTTTGAGCTCCGTCCCATTTCTCCAGACCTGGGGGAGTCGGTAGCAACCGCACTGAAACCCGGATCCAGATTCCTGGAAATGATTGCGCTGCAGGACCAGGACCGAGGGGCTGTCACGGTCTGGGTTTACCCAGACAGTTTTCGACAGTTTCGAGACGTGCGTGGTTACCTGCATCATCACGGTTACAACTGTGCCAGTCGCCCGTTGCCCGCGGGCCATCCCATTGGAGGATCACCCGACGGAACCCGCTCGCTGGCACAATAGCGTCATGCCCTTTTGCGGACAGATCAAGGTTCGCTCGGCCGAGCGTTCAGGCAACCAGCTGGTCCACGAAACGTGCCAGGAGAGCATTGGCCTGTGGCGTTTCCCGGCACCTGGGTATGAATTCGGCCAGTGGGATGCCGGCAATTCGCTCTACGTACTCCGGGTATTCGGTGAATCGTTCCACGAGGTCGGCCAGTGTTAACTCGGGATGGAACTGCGTGCAGTACCATCTCCTGGCCGGAAAACAAAATGCTTCATGGTGAACCTGCTCAGTGGATGCCAACAGGATTGCTTCTGGCGGCAGCGAGGTCACGATGTCCTGGTGTCCCATCTGGGCCTGGAAGCAAGTCGGCAAGCCGCCGAACAAGGGATCTGATTGTCCCGCCTCGGTTAGCGTTAGGTCGACCGTTCCGATTTCAGCCTGGTCAAGATTGGTGATGACGCTGCCACCGAGGGCCTTGCTGATAAGTTGGAATCCCCAGCAGGAAGCGAACGTGGGAATCGCCCGCTCGTAAATTTCCTGGATGGTTTCCTGTACCCGCTCGAGCCAGGGACCACCTGCCACGACGGAATAATTTCCACTGCCGCCGAGCAGGATTACGTCGTAGTCAGTCCAGCGAGGACGCCCGGTCTCCTGGTGAACCAGGTCCCAGGTGTCCAGTTGCGTGGGGGGACAATCCAATCCTTTTTGAAAACAAGTGCGTTCCTGTTCACGCATCGGGTCTTCCGGTCGTCTGGCCTGCAGCAGTAGATAACGCAGTCGGTCCGCGTGTCGAGACATGGTTGTCACCTGGGGAAACGGAAGCGGTGGCAGGTGCTGCGACCAGTAGCGGCAGCGTGATCGTTGGTGCTATTCGTTTCCGCTTGAGGAAATCGGTTCGGGTAAGTGAGTCGCCATCGTGATAATGCCCTGACGGATGGCTTCGATGATCTGCTCGAGTTGTTCAGCACTGACATTCAATGGAGGCATGATCACGATAACATTACCCAGCGGCCGCAGCCAGACGCCGTGTTCAAGCGCGAATCGACAGACCTGGTCCCCGCGTTGGTCTTCCCAGGGAAAAGGTTGACGGGTGGCTGGGTCCTGGGCCAGTTCCACGGCACCGATCAGGCCCCGGTGACGGACATCTCCCACGTGGGGTAATGATCTGAGTGCATCAAGCAGGGTGCCCAGGTGCTCCGACTTTCCGGGTATTTGCTGCAGGGTCTGTTCCTCTTCAAAAACCTCCAGGGTTGCCAGTGCAACTGCCGCAGCCAGCGGATTCCCACCATAGGTATGGCCATGGTAGAAGGTTTTCGAGCCCTGGTACTCGCCCAGGAAGGCTTCCCAAATTTCACCGGTGGCCAGGGTGGCGGACATGGGCAAGTAGCCCCCGGTCAGGCCTTTTCCCAGGCAGAGCAAATCCGGAGCCACACCTTCTTGTTCACAGGCGAAGAGGGTTCCGGTTCGGCCAAAACCCACGGCCACTTCGTCCGCGATCAAGAGCACGTCGTATTGGCGGGTCAGCTTGCGTACGCCTGCCAGGTACTGGTCCGGGTGAAAGACGATGCCGGCCGCTCCCTGGATCAGCGGTTCAATGATAACGGCAGCAATTTCTTCGTGATGCTTTGCCAGCAGTTCTTCGAGTTGATCCAGGTGATAGGCACAGAGCGCCTCGTCAGCGACTCCGTCCGGGGTTCGATAGGTGTCAGGAATGGGCAGCTGAAAGGTCTGGAATAACAGGGGTTCAAAAAGGGCGTGGTAGCGATCAATCCCGCCCACGCTGACGCTGCCCAGTGTGTCACCGTGGTAACTGTCGCGAAAGGTGACGAACTGTTGCTTCTCGGGCTTAGCGTCAGAACGCTGTTGCCAGTATTGAAACGCCATCTTGATAGCTACCTCGACCGCCGAGGACCCATCGCTACAAAAGAAGACGTGGTTCAGTTGACCCGGCGATAGTTCAGCCAGTTTTGCCGCCAGGCGTATGGTCGTGGGATTGGAAGCGCCCAGGGACGTCACGTGGGCAACGTTTTCGAGTTGCCGGATCAACGCCCTGTCCAGGTGAGGATGGCGGTGACCGTGAACGTTGCACCACAAGCTGCTGACACCATCCAGGTAAGCCTTCCCCTCGATATCGTAGAGTGTACAGCCATCGGCACGTTCGATGATCAGCGGTTCATATTCCGCCATTTGGGTAAAGGCATGCCAAACGTGGCGACGATCCCAGTCGCGCAGGGTATCTATGCTGGGCTTGTCAGGGTCTTCGGCCTGGGTATCCATCCGCCTGTTCATTTCGTAGATCCTGTCATCAATCAAGCAAGAGCTGTACGGGGCTATTCTAGGAGTTGACCCTGGTTACGCCAACGGCCCCCGCTGCTGGAACTGTCAGGAAGACCACTCCAGGAGGATTGGTGTTGTTACCCCGGCGGCCAGTTTTCGGGCAGCGTTTTCATTGGTCAGAGAGAATTCAAGGTAATCGCTGGACCCGAACAGGATCGTTGCCGATCCAGGGTTGGTATTTCCATACGTATGCTGTAATCCAACGGCCCGTTGTCCACAACAGGTGGCATGGCAATCGTCAGGAACACCGGCGGCATTCCAGTCGGCACGTTGAATATTGGTGATCAGGTTACCGAAACCATCGATGTAAATGACCTCGCCGGACAGGGAACCAGTACCAGCCAGTACGGGTGGGAGATCAAGGATTCGTGGTTCATGAGCAGGTGTACCGAGTTGTTCCGGCAACTCCCCGCGGCTCAAGTGAGCTGCTACCGGAGCCATGATGTCCCGGCCATGGAATGTTGCCGAGACGGGATGTCGCCAGTACTCCGGGCGATCCAGGGTAAGGATCTTGCGAGGTTCCTGTCGAGCCAGGACCTGGCTCAGCAGGCCGTTGTCCGGGGCGATCAGGTAATGAAATTCCGTTTCGACCAGTAGCAGGCGTCGATCGGTTCCCACCCCGGGGTCGACTACGGCCAGGTGGATTGTACCGGCGGGAAAATGCTGGCTGACCTGGTTCCAGGCAAAGCTTCCCTGCGTGATATCCTGAGCCCTGATGTCATGTGCTGCATCGACCAGCGTTACCTCCGGATGTATCGAGTAGATGACTCCCTTCATCTGGCCGACGTAGGAACTCCCCGGCCCGAAGTCCGTGGTTAAGGTGATGATCGGTGGGCTGCTGATACGGAGATCATTCATCCATCATGGTCCTGGAGGGAAACCAGTATCACTGCGTTTTTTCTGCCGGGGCCAGGGGCCCGAATCAACTCATCTTCTGGATCAGGTCCAGCAGGATCTGTCGCACACTTCCTGGGTTAATGTTGGGGTTCTGCTGCTTGGCCTTGCCGACCAGTGCCCCGACAGCCTGTTGCTTGCCAGCCTGGACATCAGCCACGACCTGGGGGCTTGCTTCCAACAGCGCCTGGCATAGCTGGATTACCTCGTCTTCGTCGACACTCTCCATTCCCTTTTCCTGCATGACCTGGGCTGCTGATTTTCCGGATTGAACCATTTCCACGAAGACTTCCTTGCCTCGTGAGCTGTCCAGTTCACCCTGTTGGACCAGGCCCAGTAAATCTGCCAGTTCGCTGCTGGCGACGGGAAAGGCCTCGATCTGCGTTTCCTGTTCCTTGAGTGTTCGCAATACTTCCTGTTGCACCCAGTTGCCAGCCAGCTTGCCATCACCACAGGATTCGGCAACCTGCACGAAGTAATCAACCACTCCCCTGCCCTGGTTAACCAGTACTTGCGACGTGTAGCTGGTGATACCGTGATCCGCTACCAGTCGTTCTCGAATCGCGGCTGGCAATTCGCCGATGCCTGCCCGAATGGCGGACACCTCTTCGGCTGTGATCCTGACGGGGACCAGGTCCGGTTCGGGGAAATAGCGATAATCACTGGATTCTTCCTTGTGCCGCTGGCCACGTGTGATTTGTGCCTGGTCATCCCAGCCCCTGGTCTGCTTGGGGACATCCCCCAGTTTTTGGCCTGTTTCCTGCCACACTTCCCACTGACGCGTGGCCTCGTAGATCAAGGCTCGTTCCACGGCACGGAAACTGTTCATGTTCTTCACTTCCACGATCGGCGTGGCCACGGTTTCGTCGGGACCTTCCATGTGGAGGTTGATGTTGGCATCGACCCGTAGACTACCTTCCTGCATGTTGCAGTCAGAAACGTCCAGGTAGGTCAGCAGGAGCTTGAGCTCGGAGAGGTAGGCCCTGGCTTCTGCCGCTGATCTGAGGTCTGGTTCGCTGACGATTTCCAGCAAGGGAGTTCCCGTGCGGTTGAGATCAATGCTACTGTCGGCCTTGCCGGCTACTTCATCATGCATGCTCTTGCCGGCATCTTCTTCCAGGTGGGCCCGTGTGATCCTCACGTTCTTGGGTTCAAATGCACCCTCGGGATCTTCTATGTGCAGTGAGCCGTGGCAACTCATCGGTAAATCGAACTGGCTGATCTGGTAGCCCTTGGGCAGGTCTGGGTAGTAATAATTCTTGCGATCCCACTTGGTGAATTCAGGAATCTCGCAATCCAACGCGATGGCTGTTTTTGCCGCCAGCTGAAAGGCTTTTTCATTCATGACTGGCAGGGAACCAGGCATTCCGATGCAAACTGGACAGGTCTGGGTATTCGGGGGCTGTCCAAAGTCCGTACTGCATCGACAAAATAGTTTGCTTTCTGTCTTGAGCTGGACGTGGACTTCCAGTCCGATGATCACCTGGTAGAGCGGTTCATTCATGGCAGGTCGGGCCTCCGTGAATGCCAGTCGGTGGCGGCCTGGTACATGTAAGATGCCCGGAGAAGTTTTTCTTCCTGGAATGCTGGCGCTTGCAGCTGAAGCCCAATCGGCAGGGACTCGCTGGTAAATCCACAGGGAATTGAAATGCCGGCGATGCCGGCCAGGTTTGAGATCGGAAGAGCGTCG
>JAYGDH010000458.1:0-1991 GCA_046583055.1 Pirellulaceae bacterium
ATTAGTTCCCTTGGCTATTGTTTTGCTGGCAATTCCGATTAGCACCCGTGGCGACGAGCAAGGCGCCGCGAGTGGTGAAAAGACGTTGTTAGCTGGTGCGGTTACCAGCAATGTCACGCCGCAGTTAGGCTTGCCAGTGATTGGCGGCTTCCAGCCTTTTCCCGCAACGCATGTACACGACGAGTTGTTTGCCCGTTGTATCGTGCTAGATGATGGCAGCCAGCGTATTGCTATCGTGATTGTTGATATCTTGGGAATACCGCGCGAGGTCACAGACCTGGCGCGAGTCAAGATTCAACAGGCTACGGGAATTAAACCCAGCCACGTGTTGATTGCAGCCACTCATACTCATTCGGCGGTGACTCCTCGCGGGCCCCGCGGTGTTTCCTGGCCAGATGAAATCTCGGCGCATTCCAGGTTCGTGGCCAGCCGGATTGCAGATGGTGTGCAGCGCGCAGTGAATCAGCTTGAGCCAGCTCGGATCGGCTGGGGCCGAACTACGCTGCCGGGGGAAGTTTTTAATCGACGATGGTTCTGCAATGATGCTGGCTTGACTGCCAATCCATTTGGAGGTGTCGACCAGGTGCGGATGAATCCACCACGGAATCATCCTTCCTTGGATCGTCCAGCTGGCCCGACCGATCCCGACATCCGTTTTCTTTCGATTCAGTCGAAAGCCGGGCGTCCCATTGCCCTGCTGGCGAATTACTCTCTTCATTATGTGGGCGGTGTGTCTCGGGGGCACATCTCCGCCGACTACTATGGGTACTTTGCCCGCTACATTAAAGAGAAGATTCGCGCACAGCAACTGGATCCTCCCTTTGTGGCCACGATGTCCAACGGTACCAGTGGTGACATCAATAACATTAACTTTCAGCCAACCCCGGGAACCAAACGGTACGGTCGATATGAGAAGATGCAAGAAGTTGCCAACAAGGCCGCGAGCAAGGTAGCAGCGGCATACCAGGATGTCGACTACAAGCAATGGGTTCCGTTAGGCGCTATGCAGACTGACATGATTCTGAAACTACGTCAGCCTTCCAAGAAGATGCTAGAGCACCTGCGGGAGGCGATCAAACTGCCGGCGGAAAAATTCCAGTCACACAAGCAGGAAAAGGTTTATGCCGAACGGATCTTTAAGTTGTCGGATGCTCCGCAAGAGCTGAAGATTTCATTGCAAACCCTGAAGATTGGTGAGACTGGCATTGCAGCCATTCCCTTTGAAACGTTTGCGGAAACCGGTCTGCAGATCAAGAGCGAGTCTCCCTTCAAGAATACCTTCACCATCGAGCTGGCGAACGGATGGTACGGTTACCTGCCGACACCTCGGCAGCATCGGCTTGGGGGTTACGAGACCTGGTTGGGGACCAACTGGGTGGAAATCGAGGCCTCGGACAAGATCACGGCCCAACTGCTGCGGATGTTTGAGTCGCTGGCGAGATAACCGACGGGATCGTTAAGAGATTCTATTTTTTTCCGAATTCAGGGTGCGCAACGATGGCGAGGACCGCAGCACGAAGTGAGAAATCCTGCTTGGCGGCAGCCTGGTAAACGGCATCAACGTAAGGCTGATCAACGCGGGTAACTTCCCGACCATGCGCGTAGCTGATCAGCTTGCTAATGATTCCCTTGAGGATCCGTTCCCTGTCGGCCATGAGGGCGGCCTTGAGCGTGGGTAGATCCCGTACCTCACGGCCGTTAGGTAGCTTCATAACGGACTCAATCGGGACCTGGGTGAATTTGACTTTCTTTGTGTTGACGATTTCAACGTGACGGTATTCGGCTCGTTTGCGGCCAACGGGATCGTAGTATTCAAGGGCAAAGCCGAAGGGATCAATCCTGGAATGGCAACGGGCGCAACTCTCGAGTTCCTGGTGCTTGAGGATGGCTTCACGGATCGTCGTGGTGCCGCGGATATCCGGCTCCTTGATCACTACGTCGGCGGGTGGGTCGATTCGTTCGTTGTAAAGATTCTTCAGGATCCACGCACC
>JAYGDH010000119.1:0-7471 GCA_046583055.1 Pirellulaceae bacterium
TTACGACTATTGTAAACACCATAACGCCAATTCCAGGTTTGGTTCTCTGAAACACCGTAGGAGGCCAGGCCGAAACGACGAGCATCCTCGTTAAATGCTTCCACCATGAATGGACGTTCCAGGAAAACGTTGAAACGACTGCTGTTCAAGTGGTCCAAGCCGTAAGGCCGTTTTTGATTTCCCAGCAACAGGGTCTGCAGCAAGGGCAGATCTTTCCAACCCAGGTAGTTATCCTTGAACTCCGGGGAACTGCCATTGGCAAAATCCAACTCCACCTTGTACAGCATGTTCGCGGGCAGCGAACCTGAAAAGCCAAAACGAATGCGACGAAAACCAAGACGGTTCTGAGGGTTATCTCCCTCAAGTGTTTCGATTTCCGGATCGTGAGCAGGAAAGCCCCAGAAATCTGCATGAATACGACCGGCAATCTTCATGGTGGTTGCCGACGAACCCGGACTTACTTTTTTGTCGATCGCAGCTTCCAAGTCAGCGATTCTATCAGCTTGTTCGTCAAGTACCGCAGCCAACGTATCCAGTGAACCAACGACCGAGCCGCCATTTACAAACGTTGTATAATCCTCTTCTCCTTGCCCCACCGCACCCAATGATAAGAACATTAACAAAGCAACAGTTGTCAAATACTGTTTTCTTTGCACGGCTCCAAATCCTCATCCTTGAGTAATCACATTAACTATGGCCTCAAAGAAAGAAATCGGAAAAACCACTGGCGATTGTCTATGAAGATCCCAGCAAAATCCATGTTTTAAAGAAAAACACGAAGGAGGCAATTTCTCGATGCCCTTTTAGAAGGCAAATAATTATCTGGTCCACCAAGTTTCTCTATTTTATCTCTGCCAGCACCCGGATCCAGCAGAAATCAAGCTTACCGCCCAGCTGGCGTAGCAGTCCCTGGCAACAAATGGAGGTGCTGATCTGCTTCAATCAACATCAAGAATTGATTGATCGGTGGGTCCTGGTACCGATCCACCTGGCCACCGGGCCACTTGACCTCCAGCTGCTTCACTGCGGTAGCAGCTCCCAGGCCCATCAGCAAGTGCCGCTGGTTACTGGCCTGGTAACCATCGCCAGCCGTTAACTGCCGTACCCAGGTGCTGGGAGGATCCGTGGCAGTCACCACCGTCACAGTCGCGCCAATGGCATCTCGTTGTAACCGGGTGCCACGCAATTCAATCGCCAAGAAGTTACCCGTCTGCGCCGTCCTGTTCTCCAGCACCGCCACGGGAGCATCCAGGTGTGAGACCACGAAGTCTGGTTTGCCATCCCGGTTCAAATCTCCACACGCTAATCCACGTCCCAGCAACTTACGTTGAAAGTAGGATCCCGCTGGACTCCCTGGCTCACGGTACTTGCCATTGACGTTCACGAGGAACTGCGCTTGCATCTGGAAGGGAATCCCCTGGTACGTGAAATCATCAATATGACCATTGGCAACGACGAGGTCCGGCTGACCATCCAGCTGGGCATCCAGGAACTGGGTTCCAAATCCCAACAGGTTAAAACTGGACTGTCGCAGCGACGCCTGGCGGGTGCCATCCCGAAACAGTCCCCCGGACTGCTGAACGTAAAGCGTGTTGGATTCCTTGTAGAAATTGGTGACGAACAGATCAGCCAGGCCGTCCTGGTTATAGTCTTGCACGGCCACGCCCATGCACGCCTGGGCCTTACCGTCGCGGTCGTAAGCCAGGCCACGAATCACCGCTTCTTCCGTGAACCGTTCCGATGTGGCTGACTGGCTACCACGGGTGTAATAAAAGTTCGCGGTCATGTCATTGGCCACGAACATGCTGAGCCTGCCCGACCCATCGAAATCAGCCGCCACGATACCCAGGCCCTTGCCGTTGGCAGCCATGATTCCCATCGGCCTGGTGGCATCCTCGAAGCGACCGTTTCCGAGGTTCAGCCACAGGCGATCCTGCTGGGCGTCAAACTCCGTGGGAGAACAGGATCGTGCTTTTCCGCCTGCCTGGCTGCAGATCAGGTCAAAGACATTTTTTCCGGAGAGGTAGTTCACCTCGTAAAGATCAGCCAGGCCATCCTGGTTCAGGTCGGCCACCAGGCAACTGGTCGTCCAACGTGCTCCGCCCACCCCGGCTGCCTCGGTTACATCTTCAAAGGTCCCGTCGCCGTTGTTGTGATACAACCGGTTTTCTCCGACGTTGGCCAGGTAGATATCAGGGAACCCGTCGTTGTTATAGTCACCGACCTGGACTCCCTGGCTGAAACGATGATCTCCCAGGCCACTTTCCGCGGTCACATCCTGGAAGCGACCATTACCAAGATTGCGAAACAACCGATCCCGGTGTTGCTGTCGGTCAGTCGTTGCGGGCCACAGGCAACCCTGGGTCAGGTAGACGTCAGGCCAGAGGTCACCATCGTAGTCCAGGATCGCCACGCCACCACCGGTAAACTCGAACATGCGCCGACCCTCGGTCGACGGGTCATCCGAGTTGAAATACTGGAACTCGATACCAACTTCACTGGCAATATCCTCGAAGGCAATCTCGGCTACCGCAGACTCTCCCTGGCCAGTACCCGCGGAACTCGTTGCCCGGGCCATGTCCGGCAGGGGATACTCGGCCAGGTCCAGCATGCGAGCCGGGTCCAACTTCGCCACCACCTGCTTGACACCCGGCTTCAGCTCCGGTCTCAATCGATCCAGGGCTGTCCTTGAGGTAACCGCATTCGACTGACGTGCCAGCACGAGACTGTGCCAGCCATAGGACTCCCACAACCTCCCGAGTTGCTCGGTGAGCACACCGACCTCCGCCAGCATTTCCAGGTCACTCCCCGTGGTGTCGAGTCGACTCAGCAACAATTCCAGTTCCTGTAAACGGCGTGCACGCTCCTTGATGCGGCCAGCCAGTTCCTCCTGGCCCACACGGGTCAGAGAAATGGCCAGCTGGTAACAGGCCACCTGGTGATTGGGGTTTTGTTTCAACGCTTCCCAGAAACAACGCACGGCTGCCCGCGGTTGATCCTGGTTCTGGCTCCAGAGACCCCGGACCACCCAGACCGCCGCAGCGGTCTGTAACTCGGTAGGCATGGCTGCATACCAGTTGACGAACGGCTGCGAATCGGGAAGTTCCAACAACAGGGTGCCCAACCAGGCCTGGGCCACCGCCAGGTCAGGATCCTGGCTGACTGCCTTTTCCAATAACTCGCGTGCCTTGACCAACTCGTTTTCACGAATCGCCACCAGTGCCTCTGAAAAAAGTACCGTCGGATGCCGTGGATTACTATTACGAAACTGATCTAACTCCGACATCTGGGCAATCGCCTCCGGGTTGCCCAGGAACAGTAAATCCGTGAGTGTAAAATCACCGACCTGGAGTGACTTCATGCGCCAGGGTACTGCCTCCTGTCCCCGTCCTTCCACGGTCAACAGGTAGGCCAGTCGTTGCCAGGCAAGTTTTTCTTGCGGATCGACGGCAACCAGTTCCCTGAGGTGCCGTTCGGCGTCGTCACTATGCCCCAGCTTGATTTCCAACTCACCGGTCGCAAACAGCATCTGTGCCTGCAGCGGACCTGGCTGATCCACCACCGGCAAGAGAGTCGCCAGGGCCTCGTCCAACCGGTTGTCCTGGTAATAAACGCGACTGACGAGCCATCGCAAGGCCACGGACCGGGGAAACTGATGCAACGCATCCTCTCCCTGGCGGGCGGCGTCCGCCAGTTCCTGTTGCTGCATGGCAACCTCGATGCGCTGCAACCACGCTGCCTCGGTGCGCACGGGAGTCCGATTCATTGCCCACCAGGCCGTGGCAACCACGACCATGACCAGCAATATCAGGACCACGTGAATTCGCTTCATGAATTTTCAACCAGGATGAGCAGACGGGATCGGAACCAGAATCCAGTTTAATCGATTACCATCTTTTCTGCCCCTGCAACTTGTCACCGACTTTTCCGTTAACCCTGGGGAGGTATCGGCCAGTGGCTGCCCGCAGGGGAATAACCGGTAAGCTCATAGTATCAAGACATTCGGCCCGGGGATCAATCACGGGTCGGTTAGCAGAGCAAGCTTTCCACTGGCTTTGCTCGCTCAAGAAAAATCCCCCCAGAGAGGCTTTCCCTACTTCTTGCCGGCCCTCGTAGCCGCCAAGATAGTAACAACATTCTCCCTACTCCTGGTGCAGACATTCCATGGACAGCGATTCTCTCCAACACCGGTTAACGGACTCCGAGCGACAGTTTTTCAACACGCATGGTTACTTGGTGATTCCCGCTGCCCTCGACGCTGCCACGACCGCACGGCTGCTCGAGGTCGTGGATAAAGTGGATTCTCGCGAGCGAACACCCGAACATGGAAACCGCCTGTTATCGGTAACGGACATCGTTGCCGAGGACGACTCCCTGGTCAGCCTGGTCGATCATCCTGCCACCCTGCCCAAGATCTGGGGCATCCTGGGTTGGAACATCTACCTTTACCATTCACACCTGGACGTTACCCCCAGCGATAATGCCGACGACCAGGCGTGGAGCGTCGCCTGGCACCAGGACAGCATGCGGGTCAACGATGAAATCGAATCGGACCCGCGACCTCGCCTCTCCATAAAAATCGGTTATTACCTCACGGACGTCAGCCAGACAGATCGTGGCAATACGCTGGTCGTTCCAGGATCGCACCTGCAGAACCAGCTACCCTGCCCGAAGGACGGTCAGTCAAACCCGGACCATGCTGAACCTCTCTGCGCAAGCGCCGGCTCGGCAATCATCCTGGACCGACGTGTCTGGCATACGCGCAGCCCCAACACGTCGGGAATCACACGCAAGGTCATCTGGTATGGCTACAGTTATCGCTGGCTGCGTGCCAAGGATGAAATGACGGTCCAGCATCTCTATCCGGGGCTAACTCCGATCCAGCGACAGTTGCTTGGTGACGGGTTATCAGCCAACGGGGTTTACGACCCCCAGGACCAGGACGTCCCGTTACGAGCATGGCTGCTGAAAAACGATTCGGACGCTGCGGGAGATTCCCCCCACGGGGACTCGCAATCACGTCCCCCGGCAGGTACCCGTGGCAAGAACAGCGGGCGAAACTAGCGGAGGTAACCTGGGAACCAACCTCGTGAACCTTGCGGCGGTATCCGGTCAGCCGCCTCCGTACCATCCGCCAGGCTGAAGGAAATGGCCAACGGAAACTTACCCTTGGGCGCATTTCGAGTATACGGACCCTCTCCCTGGAATTCGCCCCGCGACACCATGTCCAGCCGTACAATGCGGCCAGCCTTCGTCTCGATGATCCCAAACAGGTCAGCTTGATAGCTGCGGTCACCACGGGCTGTTCGTAGCGTGGCCTGCCCCAGGATCCGATTACCCTCGATTCTCATCTTCAACTCGCGAATTTCTTTTTCATTCCACATCGGCGGTTCCCCACGGGTATTATCCACCAGGTGAAAACGGGCAATGCGTTGCTGAAGACTGGGCGCCACCACGCCGCGGAGCAAGGCCTGGTGTTCAGCGGCGCTGATCCAGAGATTATCACGTGAGAGGGCATTTTGAAAAATAGTTCGCCAACGATCGGTCGTCGGTTCATAGCCACCCAGTACTTTTGCCTGCACCCGAACCACCAGGCCCCCAACCGGTGGCGTGACGTTATAGCGCGAGTCAACTTTTCCCCGTTTGATCACGACCGCACGAGAATTGGCAGCTGCATTTTTTTCAAACTCGGCAAGCGTCTCCTTCAACAACCGCTGCACCTTGGCCGGGTCACGATTATTATTAAATAATAACAGCCTGCCACCGGCCGTTGCCACGTACAGGCCCTGGGTCGTTGACTGGAAATTATTACGCGGCCCCTGCCCGGCAATTTTCCGATAGAACTCACCTTCGGTATCCTGCTGTCGCCGCTGGTAAGCCTGGTCAATCGCAACCGGCACGCAACGGGTCTGGAGCATCTTCACGATCTCGGCATTGGCGAATGTCGACGCACGGTCGAGCACACCATTGTTTCACGTGCACCCGAGTGGGTGCCCATCCATGGCCCAAATGAAAATCGGCTTTTTCTCCTGGATCGCAATACGCTGGGCATCGATCAATGTGATCTTCCAGGGAATGGTCCGCCATGGCTCGTTCTTGGGCGGTTGCAACTGGCCATGCAATACGAGAAAGTCAGCCTCGTTCAACTCGGCTGCGGTGAGCAGCGGGCTGCATAACACCAAGATGGCCAGGACGCCTCGCAAAATCCAGTATCCTCGTTCTCGTCGCTTCATCGCCGGTGCTCCCCTGCAGGAAAATCATCTGTCGTCGAAACAGCCTCTTATGTTATCGCATCCCGATCCATAAAGCCAAACCATTGCCCACCCCAACCGGACCAGTTTATACCCAGTCGGTAACTACGCCTGCTCTGCTGTTCGACAAGGGCAGGTCTGTTAAGATAGGGGGATGGTCGGGCATCGTGGAAAATTGCCTGGCACCCATCGAACCCCGTTAGAGGAATGAAGATTCATGATGCGATCAATCCAACTTACCATCGCCAGCCTGGCCTTCACCCTGTCCCTGCTCCTGGCCCCTCCAGCAACCCAGGCCGCAGATAACCTCGTGAAGATCAGCAAGGGAAATCGAATCGCCTACATCGGCAACGCGATGGCCGATCGAATGCAGCATCATGCCTGGCTGGAAACCTACATCCATGCCCTGCACCCACAGCATCAACTCACCTTCCGAAACCTCGGGTTTACCGGGGACGAGGTCAAGACACGTCCACGTTCGGCCAGTTTTGGCAGCCCTGACCAATGGTTGACCAAGGTCCAGGCTGACATCGTGTTTGGTTTCTTTGGCTACAACGAGGCCTTACGAGGTGAAGCCGGCCTGGCTGGATTCAGCAAGGACCTGGGAAACATGATCGATGGCATGAAAGCCCAGAAATACAACGGCCAGTCCGCTCCTCAACTGGTCCTGTTTTCCCCCATCGCCCACGAGAACCTTCACAGCCCCCACCTTCCGGATGGCACGGCCAACAACAAGAACCTGGCCCTTTACACGGCAGCGATGGCAAGAGTGTGCCAGCAAAAGGGAGTTTCCTTCGTGGACCTGTTTCACTCCAGCCAGCAGCTTTACCAGGGAGCCAAGCCGGCACTGACGATGAACGGTGTGCACCTGCTCGAGCATGGCAACCAGGCCGTGGCCCAGAGCGCCATCAGTAGCCTGTTCCCGTCGGCGGATACCATTTCCCAGGATGAAAAGGAACTCGAACGAATCCGCCAGATCATCCTGGACAAGAACCTCTTCTGGTTCAACCGCTACCGGGTCGTTGATGGCTACAACGTGTTCGGCGGACGATCGAGACTCGCCTGGGATAATGTATCCAACGCCGATGTCATGCAGCGCGAGATGGAGATCTTTGACATCATGACAGCGAATCGCGACAGACGCGTCTGGGATGCCGCGAAAGGTGGCGACCTGGTGATCGACGATGACAATCTGCCATCGGTGTTGAAAGTTGTAGCCA
>JAYGDH010000606.1:0-3867 GCA_046583055.1 Pirellulaceae bacterium
TGGAAGCAGGGAGCCGCTGATGGAACCAAGGAAGACCTGGCGAATGAGTATTACGATACTTTCAAACAGCTCATTTCTGACGTGCTCACAGTCCTGGACAGCCCGGACCTGCCGGTATTTGTGCTGTCCTACTTAAATGACGAGGAGTTGCTTAAAGTTGTTTTGTCCACCATGAGTGACGAGGACCAGCTCCAAGCTAAAAAATCGGCTGGCAAACGTCCCCTCAAAGACGAGGACTTGCTCAAAGCTGTTCTGGCCTACATCTATGCATTGCCCAGAGCCAAAAAGCCGAAGAGCAAGCGTCCCTACATCGCAACCGTCATCATGGCTCAGAACAGAGCGGGTCGAGAACTTCCCAACGTTACCACTGTCCACCCCGGCGAGTTGCCACGCATAGGAGGTGGTAATAACCACCTCAACGCCGAGGGCCAGATCAAACTCGGGAAGATCACGGCCTCTGCGGTGGAACTTTTCTACAAGGCGAAAAAGTGACGCTTGATAGAACACGCCGGTCCACAGCTAGATCCCAGCTTTCATCCCCGCCTTGACCCTTTCCAGCAGCAGTTGGCGGCGCATGGCACGTCTGGCCTTTTTTGCATCGGCAGATTCAGGCTCGGTAGGGCTGGCCATGAATGGCAGTTCTCGTCGTGTCACTAGTTATGTTAGCAACGTTCTGCAGCGACTTTGCGATTGACAGCAGCCCTGAATATATCGCAGCTGTCATTTTTCATCCAACCTGGTTTTGGCGGAGCGAGTTATCGGTTCAGGCTGTAACAGATATCTCCCTGCTAAAAAACGTGTGGGCAACTTTTCATACTACCCGATTGCCCCAGCAGGTAATACAAAACCTGCCAAAAGACTTACATGGGCCACCTCACGCGGCGAAGATGGGGACTGTAGAGATGAATGATCCGGGCCAGACGTACTGGATCCGTAACACGATACGGTGATCGCTCCCGGTTCCGAAAAAGATGCTAGTTGGTGGGGTCGAGTAACTCTTTTTTCAAGTCCATGATCGCCTGGTGAGGCGAAAAGTTCAAAAGCCCGGCTACGTCTCTTGATTCATTTTTAAGCAGTTCACTCGGTTTTACCTTGGCCTTTTCCTTTAACGCCAGAACAAACAACTGTTGCCGCGAATCGTAAACGGTGTGATTAAGCAGCTGATATTTAACCTTCAGCTCAGGATCCTTTGCAATCGCCTCGTAAAATTCGTTGGTAAAATTAAACAGGAACTGCCTTGCAATCAGCATGATTCTCTTCAAGACCTCGAGCTGAAACTGTCGTTGCTGGAAAGCTCGCTGCGTTACCCCAAGTGTGAAAGACTCTCTCGCCAGGGCAGCATTGACTTGCGACCTGGCGCCTCTCTCATCTGCCATCAATCGCGACACCTCGTCATCAACACGCCTCCTCTCTCCATCGTCTTCAGTATCCCCCTGCCTTCTCCTGGCGCTGGTCAACAGGTTGGAAATTCGGCTCAGATTCGCCTGCTGCTGAGAACGCACCGCCTGGGCCTGTTGGTAAAACAGATTGGCTTGCTGGAAGGCATTATTGGCCTGCAGGAAAAGAGCATGTGTCTGATTCCACTGCTGCTTGAATGCTTTCTCTCCCGCATCAAAGGCCACCTTCGCCTTGCCGATCAGGCTGGAAATACGCTTCGCCTCTTCCTCGGCCTTCTCCTGGTTACGTTGGGCCCGGTCCTCGAGTGCCCCTCGCAGTCGTTCCTCCGCCTCCGCAATCATCTGCTTCGAACTCGGATCACCGAGAATCGTATCCGCATCCTTCTTCGTCTTGGGCTTCATCTCAAAAACCGCTGCCGTATCGACCACCCACAAAAGTTCGTCCAAAAGCACTTTCATCTCTTCGTCGGTGTGACTTCCGGCCTGGATCGTACTCGTTATCTCGTCAAAGAATTTCTTCAATTCCCGAACGCCGTGCAGGTACGTCTTTTCCGACGTCGCGGAATGAACGAGAGCGCGGCGGGCATTCCAGTAATGTGGGTAATTCCGCACGAGGGCTTGCAGTTGCGAATGCGATACCTGGCGCTTGTCCAGTTGCGCGCGGATGAGTGCATAGGCATATAGCACCAGGGGCTCCTGCCTGTCACTGCCCTGAAGCTGCTTGAAGCCTCGCTCGATGGTCCTCTTGAACTCAGCGGACTCGATCGCAACCGGCGGCACGTCGTTCTTCACGAATTTCTCGTAGGAGCGGATCAGGGACCTCGTCGCGCTCGCGGCATCTTCATTGTTAAGATCGGCAAATTTGGCTTTCGCTTTTTCATTAAGATTGCGGATGCTGTTGCGGGATCTGATCAGGCCTTGAGAGCTCTGGGTAAAGTCACTGAAAGAAATCGGATCTGCTTGCTTCGGCTTCTGCGATTGGAGGTATTGTTGTCGTAGTTGTTCCGCATCTTTATCCCTGAACTCTTCCAGCAGCTCCTTTCTAAAGGTGGCAGCTACATAGGCCCCCTTACTTCGAAGCAACTCTTCGATTTCCTTCGCCAATTGTAATGTGCGATCCCTGTCAACGAATTCCAAGACCACGAACATTTCACTCGTCACCTTCGGAACCCTGGGCACAATGCCATCTGCATTTACCCTAATACTGGTCCCACTGACCAGGAGCGAAACCACCTTTCCACCACCATCCCTCTGAATTGTCGCACCGTCTTTTTCCAGAGCCGAGATCGTTTTCGGCGTCAGCTGGAAACCTGTCAATCGGGCCCAGGCCTTGTGGCCGTTCTGCAGCCGAACGAGCGCGTACTCTTCTCCTGCCCACACGCTTGCTGCCAGGAGCGTCATGGCAAGAAATAATCCGGCCACCGGGAATAAACGCAGACCTAATACTCGTTCTATTAGATGTCTTTTCATCACCTGGTTCTCCGTTGAAGTTTTGATTTCTCCGCTCCCGCTGTGCAGCCTGCCCGCATGGCATGTCTTGGCGTGTTATCGCATGATAATGGCCCCACGTAACCTGGAGGTGAATAAATTGCTTATCTGCTGGGAAAATACAAAACGGAACCGCTACCCCGGCAGCGTCATCCCTGGGTGACGTGGCGCGAAGCCATACTGCCGAAGCCATTTTAGCCCGACCTGTCGTGCCGCTATTCATAACGGCTCACACCGTAAGTAGACAAATTTACTCTAGCCTCAACGCCACGGGACTTTCTACCATAAACGCCGTCTCAATCCCAGTAAACCTTCGACCCTGATTTACATACCCGCTCCCGAAAACAGCTAACTGATTGCCAACGCCAGTCAATTATCCGATACTGCTGGCATGAATACCATCTACCGAACACTTCTCTCGTTAACCTTCCTGTTGGTTTTTTGCCGCGGCGCGCTGGCTGTCGACTGGCCGCAGTTTCGAAATGGGGCCAACCGCGGAGCTGTCTCGACCGAGGAATTGGCCGGGACGTTGCACCGCCAGTGGGAACGTGAGTTTGCCACCCCGTCACCCGCTTTCCCCGGCGATGTTCGCTTGCGATACGATGCCACCTATCAGCCCGTCGTCATGGGCGACACGATTTTCGTGCCATCGATGGTCACCGATAGCGTCACGGCGTTGGACACATCCAACGGTAACGTACGCTGGCGATTCTTCAGCGGGGGGCCCGTTCGCTTTGCACCCATTGTCCACCGGGATGCGATCTACTTCGGCTCCGACGACGGGTACCTTTATTGTCTCGATGCCGCCACCGGAGCCTTGCGTTGGAAGAATAATGGCAGGCCCGGTGAAACCCGGCAGCGCAACCTCCTGGGCAATCGCCGGCTGATTCCCATCTGGCCCGTCCGGGGTGGTCCCGTGCTGCACAATGAAATTATCTACTTTGCGGTCGGCCTCTGGCCAGAAGACGGCATCTTTGTCAAC
>JAYGDH010000020.1:0-3623 GCA_046583055.1 Pirellulaceae bacterium
TGCCTGCCTGGCCGGTCTACCTGGACACGAACAGGAACGGTTCTCACGATGAGGGAGAACGGCTGATCCATACCAATATCCAGGGCCACTACCAGTTTGTCGTGGAAGCGGGACAATACCAGGTCACCACGTTGCAGTTGCCTGGTTGGAACTCGATATTTCCCGATGACGGTTTGCATGCTGTGACCGTGGAGCCAGGTCAGGCGATCAAGGCGATCAATTTTGGCCAGGGCCGGTCCGAGGGCACATTGCACGGTACTGTTTGGGCGGACCACAACGGGGACGGACAGCGACAGGCAGTGGAACCGGGTCTGCCTGCCTGGCCGGTCTACCTGGACACGAACAGGAACGGTTCTCACGACCGTGGGGAACGACTCATTCACACCAGTCGGAACGGGCACTATCATTTCGTTGTGGAAGCGGGTCAGTACCGTGTTGCCGTATTGCGGCTTCCAGGTTGGAATCAATCGTTTCCCGAGCAGGGAAGTCACGACGTGACCCTGGAGACCGGGCAAACTGTCCAGGGCCTGGATTTTGGGCAGGATCAGTCGAGGGCGTTTTTGCATGGCGTGGTCTGGAATGACCGGGATGGGGACGGCCAGCGACAGGAAAAGGAACATGGTATCCCGGGTTGGCCTGTTTACCTCGACGAGAACGGGAACGGTTCCCACGATTCCGGGGAACGGCTTACCCATACCGATTTTTCGGGACGTTACCGTTTCGTGGTACAGGTGGGTGAGCACGAGGTGGCCCAGGGCAGTCGGCTCGGCTGGCAGGCAACGTTTCCTGGTGCCGGTTCGCACCGCGTGACAGTAGAAAGTGGGCAGCACGTGGAGGGCCTGGCGTTTGGGAATCAATCCCAGGCAGGTTCACTTCATGGCGTGGTCTGGAACGACTTGAACGGTGATGGCCAGCGACAGGAAAAGGAACCTGGTATGCCGGGTTGGCCTGTTTACCTGGATGGGAACCAGAATGGTTCCCATGATCAAGGGGAACGCCTCGTGCACACCAATCTGCATGGACATTACGGTTTCGTGGTCGAGGCAGGACAGTACCAGGTGGTCCAGGGCAGTCGTCGGGGATGGCAGGGTACGGCTCCGGAAAACAATTCCTTCACGGTGGACGTGGAAGCGGGACAGCACCTGGAAGGCCTGGCTTTCGGGAATCAATCGCAGTTTGGTTCCCTGCATGGTTCTGTCTGGTATGACCGCAATGGTAACGGGGAACGCGACCACCGCGAGTTGGGCATGCTGGGTTGGATTGTTTACCTGGATGCGAACAACAATGGTACCCGGGAAGCGAATGAGCAAGCAGTTCGAACGGGTTCGCATGGTAACTACCACTTTCACCACGTGGAACCGGGTGAGCATGTCGTCCGTGAAATGAAGCGGCCAGGCTGGCAACAGACAGCCCCGGATGAAGGCTATCACCAGGTGGTGATGGAACCGGGTGGCGTGGTGGAAGAGATCCATTTCGGAAATCGACTGCTTCCCCGGGATCGTCCTCATGCCCGATTTTCCATGAAGATCATCGATGATACGGGGCAGGTGGTTAACAAGCTCATGCGAGGCGAGCGTTTCAGCGTTGAAACGTACGTGGAAGATCTGCGCGAATCCCCGGAAGGGATTCGTTCTGCCGAACTGGATATCGTATTTGATGACCAGCTGGCAACCGTTACCGGCCCCCCGGAATTCGTGGATGAGTTTGACCAGGAACGAACAGGTGAATCATCCGAGGGTGTCCTGGATAACGTCGGGGCCCGGGCAGCGAACGGAAGGACGGAAAGCGGACCGGTCAAGTTGGCAAAACTAAGGTTTCGAGCGATGCAGGCGGGTGAGGTCAATTTTGATTCCCTGCCTGCACACGAGTCACTGACGGCCACCCACCTGCTTGGTGATGATCATGGTCTTTCCAGCGAGTTGATCGATTTCCTCGGTGCGTCGATAGAGGTGGTGGCCAATCCCTATGTTAACCTGGTGCAAGTGCATGATGTCGATCATGATCAACACATCGCTCCCAAGGACGCCCTGGTGCTGATCAATCAGTTGAACCAGCGGGGAGCTCGCAAGCTGCCTCGACCCGGTGAAGGTGATGCCGGGAATGCGGGATTCTTTATCGACGTGAACATGGATGGATACCATACTCCGATCGATGTCATGTGGGTGATCAATGATCTGAACCGCAATGGTATCAGAACGATTTCCAGCAGCGGGGGCGAAGGTGAAAGCCTGGAAATGCCAGTCGGAGGGTTGATTGCCGGTAATGCCCTCGTTGCCCGTTTACCTCGGGATATCCAGGTGCAGCGCGTGGACAGGTCGTCCGACCTGGAGACCATTTCCGATCCCCTGCTTAACGCCGTTCACCAGCTGGCAGTTGTGCGGGATCTTCCAGCGCGGGCTCAGTATTCCGAGGATGACGGGGATGATTCTGCATTCCAGCATGATGACCTTTGGAATTGGGGTCATGCAGTTGTCGACGATTTGCTGGGCTAGGTAGAGTTTGGGGCCACCGTCTCCGGGATTGGCGGGTGTGCGTGAACGCATTGGGCTTTACTATAGAACAAGGATGTCTTGCGCTAAAACAATGAACTGATTTCCTGTAATATCAGTATCAGACCTATGGCCTCCGGGGCAGTCACGTTGACGGTTCGTAGGGAAAACCGTCCTGGTTCGTGCAGGTGTTTTGAGAATGATTCCGGCATGGGCCGAGGATGGTGGCCAGGTGACCGGGCAACTCGATGGAGAAGAACAAAAGGCCGAGTTCGGTTACTTTACTCCTAACCTGTCCACGCAGCATGAGATCGTTTTCACGGACAACGGTACGATCACGATTGACGATGTTGGCGCGAGGAGTTCTGAATGAAGATCGTGACAAGATCAACGATTGCCAGTGTTTTGTTTCGCTGCCTGGTGGAGCCCCGGCGACTTGGCGGAGCGGAAAGACTAGAATAAAGACTTGCCCCAGGAGAGGCATGTTGAGTGCTGCCTTGATAAGGAAGACGATCAGTGGATAGCCTGCATTTCCTGGATATCGACCTGACGTAACCCTGGTGCCTGGATAACGGAAAAATATAGACGTGAAAATAGTTCATGCCATCTGCAAGGTGCTGCTCTCTCCAGTTACCTGCGTTGCCCTGATGATCGGGTGTGTTGATGTCGAGGCGGCCAAGGCCCCCATGAGCCAGGAGCGGTTAGAGAAGGAATCGCAGTTGATTGTCACTGGTAACGTGATCTCGCTGACGTCCAAGGTCCAGCAATCAAAACATGAACGAGCTTTTGGTATTCACCGTGACCGGGTCTATACGATCAAGCTAAAGGTGACGTTGGTTTCGAAAGGGACTGGGGTAAAAAAAGGAGAGGAAATCGTGGTCGAGGCCTGGCGGCCTACCACTCGTATTCCTCCCCTACCAGGCCTGCAGGGACATGTACCACTTTCAAGCAAGGGCGATACGGTGAAGATGTACCTGTTGAAGAACAAGCAAACCAAGAGATATGAGCCGCTGCTTCCCAATGGAATTGAGATCCAGGAGGAATCGCGGACGACAAGATAATCTGGCTACAGTTTTCATTACTCATCTACAAGAAAGATCTGCTTGACATGAAGAAATTGCTATTAGCCCTGTT
>JAYGDH010000146.1:0-8899 GCA_046583055.1 Pirellulaceae bacterium
AACGAGATCTGCCGTACCGCCTCCGAAGGCCTTGCGATACAACACTTGGAAGTTAACCCGGATCGCCTCCATCGTTTCCACGAATAATCGTCGACTGTCGGCGTTTATCCGCGTGATGATTCGCGCCAGTACCTCCTTGGCATCAATCAGGTCCTTATATTGTGTGGACAGTGTTGTAAAACGTGCCTCGAGCTCCTCCAGCTCTTCCAGTGCTGCCATGTTAACCGCGCCAATATTGTTCACTTTTTGACGCAGGTTTACGATTTCTTCCTCTATTTCAGTTCGTTCGTCAATCGCTTCGGGCGTGGTCTCGTTATCTGCGGCAGTGGTGATATCAATCTGGTAATCTTCTTCCAGCCGTTCTGCAAGACTCTTTCGCTGCAGCCGAAATTCGCCCGCAGCTAGTTCCTTCTTATGTTGTTTTTCCTCGACCTTGTGAAGGAGTTCCCGACAGCGTTTACCGCGCTCCCCCAGTTCTTCTCGTAACGACAGGATATCCATCCGCTCCCGTTTTTCATCCGCGACCTGTTCCACGAAAAAATCTTTCCGTAAATACAACTCGGCCAAATCCGTAGTGGCACCAAGCATCGCTTGACGACATTCGCCGAGCCGCACCACGGACAGGGATAATTGCTCCTGTGCCTCCCCGATCGCTTGCGAGCGTTCCCGGTGATCCTCCTGAAACTGCACCTGGCGACTCTGCAATGTTGTTAACCGTTGCTCACTGGTCGCTAATTCGACGCGTGCTGCCGTGGCTGCCGCCGCCACCTCGCTGCGCTGCTGCTCTTCACTATTTATCCTCTGAACTTCCTGCTCGATTGTTTCTCGCGTTTGAACAAGTCGTGATTCCATCTCTTCCAGCACACCTTGGCGGTCCGCGAGTTGCCGAGTCACCTGTTGCTGCTGAGCCATGACATCCTGGATAGCCTGCCGAAGTTCCACCAGTTCATTCGCCTTATCCTCCACCACGTGCGCCTGGGTTCTTAGTCGCACCCGGCAATCTGTCAGGCCCCCGTTCAGCGTTCGACCATTGTCGGTCAAGCGGCGCACGGCACGCTCCTGCTGGTCGATATTCTCTTCAGTACGTCCAAGTTCCTTGACGGCGGCGACGATGGTATTTTGCAGCACCTCCGACTCACGGTTCAATTCCCTTAGTTCGCTGCGCCGTGAGACGAGCCCCACGACCACTTCACGGGGACCTACCACGATCGCGCCCTGGGTATCGACCAATTCCCCAGCAATCGTCACGAAACGGGCTGTGGCGCCCGTATCTAGGCGAATCCGGCGGGCATCCTTGAGTGTCTTAACCAGCCAGGTCGTTCCCAATAAATGTTCGGTCAGCCGTTCATAGGCCGGTTCCGTCTGGACCATTCTATCCAGACGCCCCACCACACCCGTCACGGTCTCCAGGTCCATGGCGACCGTGGCACCTGCTGGCGGCAGCTGGTCCAGTGCCACGAAACCTACACGTCCCGGCACCTTAACCTGTCCTGATGCCAGGCTCTCAATGAGTTGACTATCGCTCAAGACCACGTGCTGCGCCACAGATCCCAGTGCGATGTCAATCAAGGGGGCCATTTCAAGGCTGGCCTGTAACAGGTCTGCGACAAGACCACAGCCTGCTGAAAAACCGCCCTCCAGGTTATCTGCCACCTGCTGCAGGACATACTTGACGCCCGTGGCCAATCCTTCCTGCTTCTGCTCCAGTTCCGCCAAGACGCTGATCCGCTCTCGTACAGCACTGCGTCTACCTTTCTGGACCGCCAATTCATCTCGTCGGCGACTCAACAACCGTCGCCCCTCGGCGACTTCCCGCTCCGCGGCTTCCAGGATCACAGCCTGTTCGTCTAACTCGGTAACCCTCCGTTGTTCGTCAAGTTCAGAGACTCTCAACTCCTGCCGATACTTTCCCAGTTCTGTTTCAAGCCGAACTATTCGTGACCGTGCTAGTTCTTCTTCCGCGACGACCTGCTCTTTTCTCAACGACAGGCTCTCAACCTCACTCAGCAAATGTGTTGCTTGCCTGGTAGCTTCCAGGTACTGTTGACGACGCTTTTCATTTTCAACACGCGATTCCGCGAGCTGCTTTTCCAGCGACTGAAGTCGGGCCTGGTGACGAGAATACGCTTCTGCAAGTTGGCGATGTCTCCCTTCCGATTCCTGGACCTGTTCCGTAGTTTCGACCAACTGGGACTGAACGTCACCGGCACGGTTATTCATTACAGCCACTCGTAAACGCGACTGCAGGACTGCTTCCTCGAACTCACAAAACCTTGTCCATTGCTGCTGTCGGATCAACTGCGTGGAAACGATCTGTTCACGGTTACGGGAACCCTGGTTCTCGGTAGTCAGGATTGCATCAGCCAGTTCATTCAACCGTTTTTCAATCGCGTCCACGCGTGCATCGTTTTGCTGAGTTTCAGCTGAAAGGCCGATTGCCTCTTCCCGCAACTGGTCCAGTGCCTCTTCGATCTCGCTTAACCGCGTCGTAAGTTGTCCCCAATCGGCCAAGCCCACATGCGTTCTCAATTGCTGCAGACGCTCCTGGTGCTCGCGGAAACGGCGCGCTTTCCCGGCCTGGCTCCGCACGCTCCGCAGACGTCCCTGGACCTCATCCACGATATCGGACAACCGCAGGAGGTTTTGATCCACGCGGTCGAGCCGCCGCTGAGCCTCGACCTTCTTGGCCTTGAAGCGACTGATGCCAGCTGCCTCCTCGAAGATGGCACGCCGGTCCCGGGGCGAGGCCTGCAACAAGCGATCCACCTTGCCCTGCTCGATCAGGCTATAAGCATCCGTCCCAACACCGGTACCGCGCAGCAAGTTGCGAATATCTCGCAGCCGGCAAGGTTCACGATTGATCAGGTATTCACCCTCGCCACTGCGATAGACTCGCCGTGTGACGAGCACCTCAGGCACATCCAGGGGAAATTGTCCTGTACTGTTGTCAAAGATAATCGTGGCTTCTGCCATGTTTACGGCACGACGGCCTGACGAGGCGGCAGCCTTGAAAATGACATCCGCCATGTCCTTGCCGCGCAAGCTCTTGGCACTCTGTTCACCCAACACCCACTTGATAGCATCCACGATATTGGATTTACCGGAACCATTGGGGCCCACAATAACCGTAATACCGGCAGGAAACTCAAATCGTGTTTTGTCGGCGAAACTCTTGAAGCCGATAAGTTCGAGTGCTTTGAGCATTTCCCGAGACTGCCAATAGATGAACCGTTACCAAGACGCCCGGCGACTCAAGACAAACGTCGCCTGTTCCGAGAAATCACACCTCGTATCAGCGACCACGCGGAACCCCAGGAACCGTCTGGATCAGCTCACGCAAGGACCTGAGTCTTTTCCAATCACCACGAAAACCAAGATTTCATCGTACCAAAGAAATTGTTTTCCGACTCCCCGGCAGCCACCTGGGGCACGTTTTTTTCCTGGTCCTTGTGCCCATCTTTCGATGGCACGGGGGTCAACAAACGATTTTCGAACAATTCGGGAACCGGGGACGCTGCATCCAGGTTATCCCGCGTGCGAGAATCCTGGCCGTTCACCCCATCCGTCACGCGATGATACGTCCGCCCTCGTTTTGGACGAGCGCCCACCAACAGGCGTGCCGTGGTATATCCCTTGTTTTTCGCTTCCTGGAGTCCTTGCAGGATCTCCGAGTAACCACCACCAACATTGACAATTCCTCGAATCAAACTGGCCAAATCATGCGCACAGGTTTCCACCTGGTCCGGCTGCCCCGTGGTAAATCGCGTGATTTTCAGACGTTGTGCATCCAGGCGACGTATCATGATGGAGGGCCCCGCATAAAAGAAGCCCGTGGTATTTACTGTTTGGCCATGACCGTAGACCACGATTTCCGGGCGTCGAGCCATCGAGAAATGGACCATCGGGGGTCCCTTGGTCGAAACGACATGGTAGTAAAAATCTGCCAGGTTCGTGCCCCGGGAGAGTGGACTGTCCGGGTTGCGAGCTCGCAACGCCTGGAAAGCTCCATTGCGGGTCTCGGCACTGGTTACATCCAGCAAACCGGTCAAGGCATCCAGGGAACTGACATGGTCCATCGCAGACAGAGCCGCCATGGCATGCCAACGGAAGGCCGGTTCAGATTCAGCCAGTTGTGCCAGTACCGGCGCTGCTTCCTCTTCATCCAGGTAGGCCAGGGCCTCGGCTGCATAAAAGCGTACGTCGGCCTCCACGGAAAGCAGGCCAGCCTTCAACAATGCCACGCTCTCCTTACCCAATGCCTCCAGTTGCAATGCCGCCCGGAATGCCGTCGCTGGATCCAACAACTGGCGACCCAACAATTCCATTCTGATAATACGATCCTCCGGCCGTTCGGAAACCGCAATACTCTGGATCACATTGAGGTAGCGGGAAATGTTGTTTCGATAGCGAGTATGAATATCCAGGGCTATGTAGTTGTCACGTTGAGGCGTTGCAAGGCCTCGCTTCGCGCCTCGGCGATATCCGTGGAACCTTGCATTGATCGCTGCTCCAATCCGGCTTGACGTACGAATCGAACTATAATCACTGGTCACGTTAAGCCCCATGGATCGACCCGTGCGAACCTCTCCACCACCGAGAATGAGAGCTCGCGTTGTATCGTATTGATCATCGGCTCCCCTGAAAAGTGATAACAGCAGCAGGGGACCTCCGGCCAGGCTGGCCACGTGTCCTGAATGAACCGTATTGTTCACAACCGCAACCTCACGCAAACGAGTCCGCATGAGCCATCCCCGGTAAAGGCTCTTGGTCTGCGATTGCGTAGGCAGGTACACCTCGACATCGAAACGGTCACCTTTTTTCGCTCCCGGAGGAATGAAACCTCGCACCAAGACCAGCGATGTATTGGGAGATGCTAACAGGCGATTGGGACTATCCACCTTGTGTGACTGCATTTCACCGAGCAACGCTCCGCGATGCCTCGAAGCCGGGGGATCGCTTCCGGAGCCCAGCAGGTTTGTCACCAGCCCGACATTCTCAACCTTGAAATAGTTCATGCCCACCGACCGCGTCAAGTCACCGATCAAGCGTGTCTCTGGCCGCGTATCGGCCACAGCCTCGCTCCTCTGGGTCAGGTCCGTCGACTTGCCCGACGTCCACAACGAAGAAATACATCCGGTCTGAACGGACAGGAGTGTAACCAACAACCATCTCATGAATAAAAAGCGCATCTCAGAACCTTGTCCATCGTGGGCCCCTGACAAACCATGCCTGAACACGGTCGCCGCTGGAACAGTCAACTCAACTCGCAACCCATCTCACCCAACAGCCTGCAAAACTCAACGATCTTCGTAACTTCAAGCTGCCGAAAAAGATGGGATCGGTGCGGAACAGTAGTAGCTGGCGCGAAAACCGTCAAGATCGGTTCACCAGGAAGATTCCCCAGCCCCCCCAGACGACCACATCCTGTTGGAAATCAATCCCACAAACGTGGCACAGCGACATTCCGCAGGTAAGTCAGGGGGGATCATAGCCACCGGGATGAAATGGATGACACCGGCCAATCCGCCAGAGGCCACGCCAGGCTCCCTTGAGAGGGCCATATTTGCGTACCGCCTGGATAAAATAATTACTGCATGAAGGCTCAAAACGACAACAGCGTCCCAGCAAGGGGCTCAGGGTCATCTGGTAGAGTCGCACCATAGCGATCAGAATTCGGCTCAAGCCCTCCTGCAATGCTGCCATCAACCAACGCATGATCCTGGTACTTTCTGCCTCCCCGATCATTCCACCGGGAAACTCTCTGTACTATTCAAGATGGTTTCGCTGAACGGTTGTCTGCCAGTCGCAGCAGTTTTTTATCCAGCTGCTTTGCCAATCGCGGTAACGCTTCCAGGATCGCCTGGAAATCTGCCTTCGCGCCGCGTCGCGGGCGTACCACGAGATCCAGCCCCGCGGGCAATGCTGCTCGCGAACCTCGAAACGCTTCGCGTATCAATCGCTTCCAACGATTCCGGACAATGGCACCACCCACTTTCCGGGAAACCGACAGTCCCAGCCTGCAGTAGTCTCGATCATTCCGATCAGCATACACCACCAGGACCTGGTCCGCTGCGTAACAGCCACTACGATAGATCCGGTCAAAATCAGCCTGGTGCCGAATACGGTGAGTCCTGTTAAAAATCTGTTTAGTCATTACCATCACGGGTCGTTATCAAACCCCTCGGACCGATATCATATCATGCTCACAGCTACACTCCGGAATTAGGCCGACAACCGCGACCTCGAAGATCAATCCATCTTAACGCTTTATGACTCACAAGAGGACTCTTCTTCACCAGCATTTTCATTCTCGAGGGGAGGTGCCAGTGGCGACTGAGCCCAGGTATCATCTGCCATGGCATGCGTCGAGTCACGGGGCAATTGATGCACAGGTCGATTCATGTACCTCCGGGCCACGCGGCCACTGAGCCAAGCAATTAGAATCATCAGGATTCCCAGCACCAGCACGCAGACAAATGCCAACAGGACCATCGCCTTGCGTGAGGCACCGAGTCCGGTTTCCGTGCCCAGCAAGAGATCACCCCAGTTCACTAGCAAGAACTCCACCCTGAACATTTCGCCTGGTCTCCCGTTACCATTGAATATCGAAACGCAAGTCGAGGGGATTCCGTTCGGTAAATTCTCGGATCAGCTGCTGACTCGTTTCATCAATTTCTTCCGGAATCTGCAACTGCACTGTGACAAACAGATGTCCCTTACCCTTCGCGCCGTGAACACCATGATCCTTGATTCGAAATCGTTTTCCTCCGGAAGTTCCGGCAGGAATCTTCAGGGCAATCGTACCATGGGGTGTTGGTACATCGATCGTGGTACCAAGGGCCGCCTCTTCCAGGCCAATGGGAACGGTCAACTCCAGATCATTCCCACGGCGTTGAAACCAGGGATGAGCAGCCACGTGAACAACGACAATCATGTCACCAGGTTTTCCCCGTGCCGCTGTTTCCCCCTGGCCCCGCAGGCGTATTTTCTGCCCATCCTTGACACCTACCGGAACACGGACAGAAATGGACTCCTGCTTGCCGCCAGGACGCCTGAAGTTAATACGGGCTTCCCCGCCCGTCACCGCAGTACTGAACGGAATCGTCACTTCATGCTCCAGGTCCGCTCCGCGGGCGGGCTGACGAGGTCCCCTGGGCCCGGCTTGTCCACCACCGGTAAACTGCCTAAAGAGGTCTTCGAAACCGCCTGGCCCACCTTCTCCCTGCCCGAAAATCTGTCCAAAGTCCAGATCAGAGAAACCGGCACCGGCACCATGCATTTGTTCAAAGCTACTACCAAACTGGTCATACTTGGCACGTTTATCTGCGTCGCTCAGAACATCATAGGCGGCCTGGATCCGCTGAAAATTCTCCTTGGCGCGAGTATCATTCGGGTTTAAATCTGGATGATTCTTACGGGCCGATTCCCGGTATGCCTTCTGTATAGCCTGTTCACTCGCATTGCGTGAAACTCCCAGAACTTGGTAATAATCATCAGTCATATCAGAAGCAACGCCTTGAAACTTGTTTAAGTAAACCGCTCGAAACGTATTGTAGGGAGGAGTTACGGCCTGCATCAAGTCGAACTAAAGACGAGAGACCCCGCAACCCGTCTCTCGACATTCGCTGTCCTGGCCTCCTTGCCTCACCTCTTGGCCCTATCCTGGCAGATAAAACCATGCATTCTCCTGCTCCACGCAACCCGGTTCCTGGATCCGCAACCCGGGTCCTCATCGCGGCGATCGGTCTAGTGGCTCTCCTGGCCATGCAGGCCAGGGCTGCCCGCAAGGGTGAGGTCGAAATACGGGTGGTCGATTCAACGACCCAGCAACCGGTGGCCGTCCGCATGCACCTGAAGAATTCACGAGGCCGTTCCATCCAACCTCCTGGCGTCCCCTTTTGGAAAGATCATTTTGTCTTCCCGGGAAAGATTGTCCTCTCACTGGCTCCAGGCAATTACACCTTCGAGATGGAACGTGGCCCGGAATACCACATCCGCACCGGTTATTTCATCATCGAGCCCAATGCCACCGACAACAAACAAGTAGAAATGCAACGTTTTGTTAACATGAAGCAAGAGGGATGGTGGTCAGGTGACCTGCACATCCATCGTGCCGAGAAAGAGATCCCGTTATTGATGCAAGCAGAAGACCTGCACATCGCACCGGTTATTACCTGGTGGAACAAGAACAATCCCTGGAACAGCAAGGGGCTTCCCACCCCCGCGTTGAAAACCGCTGGAACCGATCGTTACTATCATCTGCTGGCCGGGGAAGACGAACGGCAGGGTGGAGCCCTGTTATTCTTCAACCTGAAACAACCCTTGAAGATTACCGATGCCCAGCCCGAGTACCCCTCGTCGGCCGACTTCCTGCTGGCTGCCAAAAAATTACCCGATGCCCACGTTGACATCGAGAAACCATTCTGGTGGGACGTACCGATGTGGGTTGCCAGCAGGCAAGTGGACTCAATCGGGCTCTGCAACAATCACCTGCAGCGCAACGGCATGCTCTCCAACGAGGCCTGGGGAAAACCTCGCCCCAGAATTCGCTATCCAGACCCTCACGGCAACGGGCTCTGGTCCCAGGACCTGTACTACCGCCTCCTGGAGTCGGGACATCGCATTCCACCATCCGCTGGAAGTGCCTCGGGCGTCCTGCCCAACCCGGTCGGTTACAATCGCGTCTACGTTCATTGCGGCAGCAAGCTGGATTATGCCGCCTGGTGGGAAGGCCTGCGTGCCGGGCGTGTCGTCGTCACAAACGGGCCCCTGTTGCGGCCTCGCGTGAATGGTCAATTACCTGGCCATGTCTTTACGGGCGATCCGGGCACACCCATCAAGCTTGGTATCCGACTCAATCTCTCCCTGCGGGAAAAAGTCGAATACCTGGAGGTGGTTA
>JAYGDH010000155.1:0-1626 GCA_046583055.1 Pirellulaceae bacterium
GGGTATCGGCGTGGATATCAGCAACCACGGCTTCGGCCACATGGGTGGCAACAAGCGCGATGCCAAGGGCATTCCGTACTACGAAAAAACTCGCGGCTGGTTATTCAGTTTGATCGCCAGGATGGCCCAACGACTAGAGGCCACTCCCGAGGGCGATGGTAACATGCTGGATAACACCGTGATCGTGTACATGAGTGATGCCCCCGACACGCACCACTCGACCGGCTATGAATGGCCCCTGGCGATTGTTGGCAACCTCAAGGGAAAAATGAACCTGGGAGGCCGCTACATTAATTTCCCCGGCTATGGGAAACCGGGCCACCATACGATCGGGGCACTCTACACGACATTCCTGAACTGTGTCGGCCAGCAACAGCAGACTTTCGGTTACCTGGATCCTGAGCTGGACGAACAGGCCATGCAAACCGGCCCCCTGGCTGAACTCCTGGTGTAACGCGTGGACGGTTTAATTTCCATGAAACACCTCTTTCCCAATCTCCTGCTGGCCCTGGTCTGCGGTTCGTCTTGTGCTGCCGATGCGCCAGCCAAATGGACGGAGCATCGGCGTGCCCTGCTGGTCAACGCCAGCGCTGACCAGGCGCATGCCGCAAAGATCAAGCAACTGCAACAGGCCCTCAAGGCAAAAGGCTTTGTCGTTACCGTCATCGGGGATGCCCCCGGGACCGATGGGGTGACTTACGAACAATGGGTTCGCAGTATACCCACCATGGGAGTCAGCGTCTTCTATTACTGTGGTCACCTCGAGACACAACAGAGCCCCGACGGTAAACGGCTCTGCTACTCGATGAAAATCGGTGGTTACCAGGTAATCCCACCGGCCCGCGATCCGGATCTGGGACGAACCCAGCCCGAGGACAAGCCGTGGCTCAGCCTGGAACGTTTGTCGGAGAAGCTCGGCCGCAACGTTGCCCGGGCCAACATGGTGGTCATCGACTGCCTCGGGATCAACGACAAGGCCACGTCCGGAAAATCAACAGCAGATCTTTTCGGTGGAGCGGCCGGCCTTTTCCGCGGCGAGTTATTTTCCAGCTTCTATCCAGGCAAGGCGGCTTTTCACCCCAGCCTGGAGGCTCCCCGGTACGGCGCCTTTCTGGCCGATGAATTTCTCAAGGTCTTGAAGGCGGGCGGGCCACTCCCTCCGCGTATCGACAAGCTCGGCTACACAGTGACACCACGCAACGTTGCCTTCGAACTCCAGCACGAGGCCGCCGAGGTATGTGCGCCGCCCGGGGTTTTGCGCAAAGGCCGTTTCGCCGGCGATCAGTGGGTGGACCGAAACGGTTTCTGCTTCGTCTGGTGTCCCGCGGCAACTTTCACCATGGGAGACCCGGTGTTCGAAGACGCTCAACCAGTACAGGTCACCCTCTCGAAGGGATTTTGGATCGGCAAGTACGAGACCCTCGGAGACGAGGCCAATCTCTTCAATGCGGGTGGGCAAAAACTCGGCAACAAGAATGCGAAGTTCCTACCCCCGAGCATCGGTAGTCCCGACAGGATTATTCCGGAACTCGTGAAATGGCAAAAGTACGGCACCGAGAAGGGGCTGGCGTACCGTGGGTGGAGCTACGATTACCCCACGGAAGCAGAGTGGGAATACGCCTGCCG
>JAYGDH010000199.1:0-17619 GCA_046583055.1 Pirellulaceae bacterium
GCACAACTACACCTACAAAATCCCGTCGCCGTTGTATGGGACCAGCCGTTTGTCCTGCGAGACCAATCCCCGATGGTCACCATCGGGGGTGGCCGCGTGATTGACCCCAGCGCCCGCAAAATTCGCTCCAAGACTAACGTCACTTCCAAGCACCTAGCCGACCTTGAATCGGACAATCCGGACGTTCGTGCGGCGGGTACGCTCTACATGGCTGGCCAGCACGGCTGGGACCCGGCCGATTTGCCGCGGACGGCCGGGATCGCCAATCCCACGGGCATCGCTGCTCGACTCCAGGAGCAGGGAACCCTGCGGGAAATCTCGCTCTCTCACTCGCGCGTGATTCGTATTCATACGGAGATCCTGGCTCAACTGTCCCAACAAATTGAGAGCGTCCTGCTGCAATTACACCAGGCCACACCGCTCCAGACGTTGCTCGATTTAAATCGCCTGAAACAGCGTTTCCTCTACCTTGCCGGCCCGGCGGTACTGGATGCGGTCCTGCAGGAGATGGAACAGCAAAAGATCATTCAGCTAAACCCACAACGCATCGGGCTTCTTGGCCAGGGCCCCCAGCTCTCCCGGAACGAGCAGAAGGTGCTCCGCCAACTGATCCAGCAATTCCAGCAGGGTGGCCTGGAAACGCCCAGTGCCCAGCAGTGTCAACAGGAGGCCACACGCAACCAGGACTCCATTCCTGATTTATTGGCCCTGGCGGCTGCCAATGGAGACCTGGTTCAAATCACGGACCAGTACTATCTTCACCAGGAAACGGTGCAACAGGTGCGTCAGCAACTGGACGAACATCTCTCCACGCAACAGGGACTGACTCTTAGCGAGATTCGCGAACTACTGGGTACAACCCGCAAATTCGCTGTTCCCCTGTGCGAATACTTCGATGAAATCGGTTTTACGCGTCGTGACGGCTCACTACGGTACCGGAACCCGGATTCAGCCTCTTGATCCAACCCTGCTCACGGCCGAAGATAGAAGAACCGGACCACGTGCGGGCAATTCCGAGTCGACACTCGGTTGCCATGGGTCACGGACTGTTATTCACGAGGAAGTGGACCTTGCATGTCCCATATTTTACGCAACATCCCGTCGGTTACTGAACTGCTGGAAAAGCCACCCTTGCAGCGCATCACGAATTCGCTGCATCGTAACGTGGTCGTCCAACATGTCCGTGGTTTCCTGGACCAATTACGTTCCCAGGTACAAACTGCCGGTGATGCCATTCCGATCCCGGGGGCCAGTGAGTTGGCAGAACGGATTGCTGCCTGGATCCTGGTCGAGGAGATTCCAACACTTCGTCCGGTACTTAACGCCACAGGAATTCTTTTACACACGGGACTGGGAAGGGCCCCCTTGGCTGCCGAAGCGATCGAAGCCATGGGAGAAATTGCTGCTGGTTACGCCAGCGTGGAGCTTGACCTGGCCAGTGGCCAGCGTTCCCAGCGTCTGCAGTCAGTGGTCCCACTGCTGAAGGAATTGACGGGCGCGGAGTCCGCAGCAGTAGTCAACAACAACGCTGGTGCCACGCTGCTGACACTGTCTGCCATTGCCGCTGAAAAAGAAGTCATCGTTTCCCGCGGTCAACTGGTCGAAATCGGTGGTAGCTTCCGGTTACCCGACGTCATGCAAACCAGTGGCGCTCGGCTGAAGGAAATTGGCACGACCAACAAAACACGCCTGGCGGATTACGAGAATGCAATCGGCCCGGATACGGGTGCTTTACTCCAGGTCCACACCAGCAATTACGTGATTGCTGGCTTTAGCGAAGCGACCTCGCTCCAGGACCTGGTAGCCCTGGGAGCCAAGCACCAGTTGCCCGTGATCGACGACATTGGTTCTGGCGCGATGGTTGACTTCCAGGCATTTGGAATCAGTAATGAACCAACGGTCGCCGGGAGTATTCGTTGTGGTGCCGACCTGGTCCTGTTCAGTGGTGACAAGTTACTGGGTGGACCTCAATGTGGAATCATTGTGGGGCGGCAACACTGGATCGAGAGAATCACGAAACACCCCCTGATGCGGGCCCTACGGGTCGACAAGGTTACCCTCGCCGGATTGCGGGCAACCCTGCAACTGTACCGAGATCCCGACACGGCCTGCCAACGAATCCCATTACTGACGCTGCTCAGCACTCCTGTGGCCAATCTTCAACAACGGGCTGACCGACTTGCGCCTCAACTGGCCGAGTGCGGTGCGATTGCCGACGTGCAAGTGATCCCTGATATCACTTACCTGGGCGGGGGCTCGGTTCCCACGCAGGCCATTGAAACCTGCTGCCTTTCCATTTCCCCGGCCAGCGGTTCAGTAGATGCCCTGGCCTCCCAGCTGCGTGGCGGCAATATTGCGGTGGTAGGACGGATCCACCAGGACCGTCTTTTACTCGATCTGCGCAGTATCCTGGTAGCCCAGGATCATCATCTCCTGGATGCCTTTGCCGCTCTCTCCTAGCTTCCCCCCCCTTGTAGCGAGCCGGTTTGAGTCGCTAGAATTTCCGACACTTGAATTACCTTATGCGACGGACTGGCACTGGTCATCCAGGGATACCTTCCCTTCCAAGAAAACAGCACAGCAAGAAAGCGGATTTATCAATCCACGGCCAGGCAATAAATCAGTCCTGAGACTGCCTGGACCAAAACCGTTTCGAAGCTCGGAGTTTTTTCATGTTGTTTGCAGCCCCCGGACGCCGCTGCCTACTGCTGACCATTTGCCTGCTCATGGTACCTGGCTCGGCTCGCAGCCAGGAATGGCTGACGTCGACCAATCACCACTGGTGGGGCCCCTGTGCCGTCGGCAGTTGGAAAAAAGTCCGCGTGATCACGGACATCCTGGATGCCAAGGGGAAGGTTACCAGCACCACGAAATCGGTCACGACCACAACGCTCATGAAAACCGATCGGCGAGACTACGTACTGCGCATGGCAGTAGAAATGCAATTAGGCGAAAAACGCTTCGTGGCCGAACCACGCTCCGTGCAACGCAATTTCTTCTTCGGTGACAACCAGAAAGCTCGCTTTGTTCAAACCGGCCGTACGGCCACACTAACAATCAACGGACATGTTATTCCCGGAACCATACGTGAAGTCACGCTCAACTCCGAAAAAGGCAAGCGTGTCAGTACCGTGCATTACTCGGCCAAACATGCCCCCTACATTTTCCAACGAAAAACAACCGCTTCAAACCTCACGGGACAGGTACTGTACACCACGGAAGTTGCCGTCAAAGAGTATGGTATCGCCCACAAGATCCTCGGAGAATCCAAGCAAGTCTGTCATATCAAGACAGTGCACAACCAGGACCAACTGACCACGACGACTAATGAAGTCTACTGCGCCGACGTTCCCGGGGGCGTCATTTCACATACCTCACAGGCCGTCAACAAGGCTGGGAAAGTCGTCCGCCGCAGTACACTCGAACTGATCGACTACGGGGTGGCTGGCAAGTCGATCGGTGGACGCCGCACAGGACGCCGTAAAAAACCTCTTCCCTAAGGCCTTCGGCACATGCCGAAAAGTCTCCCCAAGGCCCCCTCCCTGACTTCTTGCCAGCGGGTCCGTTGTCAAACAAGGCAAACCAGACCATAATATGCCCTTCCCGATTTCTGCTAGCAGCGGACGTGATCATTCTGTCTCTGTTGCTGGAAAACGGGGCTCTGTAACGCCCAATACAAACTTGACTGACTCCAGGTTGTCTTTTCAATCCAGCGGCTTATTCTCCAGGAATCCTATGGAAACCAAAGTTAAATATCACGGGATTACCTTCGACGACGTGTTACTTGAACCACGCTATAGCGAAGTCGTACCGGCTGACGTCAATGTTGCCACACAATTAACCGAGCGTATTTCACTTAATATACCTCTGTTAAGCTCGCCGATGGATACGGTGACCGAAAATGCCATGGCTATTGGTTTAGCTAAGGCAGGGGGATTGGGAGTAATTCACAAGAATATTTCCGTGGCGCACCAGGCAGCGGAAGTGAAAAAAGTGAAGCGTAGCGCCAACGGAATTATCGTGGATCCCATTACGCTGCGTCCAACGGTCCCGGTCTATAATGCTCGGCAAATCATGGATGAACAGAATGTTTCGGGAGTCCCGATTACATCCGAAGACGGCACGCTGGTCGGTATTTTAACCCGTCGAGACCTCCGATTCCTGGAGGCCGATGAGCTAGCAATTTCCGAGGTGATGACCCAAGAGAATTTGGTAACAGCTACGGGAACTGTGACACTTGAGCAAGCTGAGAAAATTTTAACGGCTAAAAAGGTGGAGAAACTTTTGCTGGTTGACGAATCATACAAACTAACAGGCCTCATCACGATCAAAGACATTGACATGATGAAGCGATTTCCAACTGCTAGCAAAGATTCGTCAGGAAGACTACGTGTCGGAGCTGCTATTGGAGTGCTCGATTACGAGCGTGCGGAGAGCCTGATAAACAACGATGTAGATGTTTTGGTCGTGGACAGTGCTCACGGTCATTCAGCGAACGTGGTCAAGACGGTAAAGGAGATCAAGCAACGCTGGGATATTGATGTCATCGCTGGCAACGTGGCGACAGCTGAGGGCTGCCAGGCCCTGATTGACGCCGGAGCGGATGCGGTCAAGGTCGGTATTGGACCGGGATCGATTTGCACGACGCGCGTGATTTCAGGTGTCGGAGTTCCGCAAATCACGGCCATCCAGGAGGCTGTCTCGGCAGCTCGTGACAGCCAGACACCGATTATTGCCGATGGCGGCATTCGATATTCCGGAGATATCACCAAGGCTATTGCAGCAGGCGCGTGCAGCGTCATGATCGGCGGTTTATTTGCCGGTTTAGCTGAGAGTCCTGGCAGAACCATTCTTTATCAGGGCAGAACCTTCAAGGTTTACCGTGGAATGGGATCGCTGGGGGCCATGGTGCAAGGATCCAGTGAACGATATCGGCAGTCTGCAGCGGACACGCAACCGGGCAAACTTGTGCCTGAAGGCGTCGAAGGGCGAGTGCCGTTCAAAGGAGTGTTAAGCGATTTTGTCTATCAATTGGTCGGTGGTTTACGAGCCGGAATGGGTTATTGCGGTGCCGCCACAATCGACCAGCTGCGTAGGGAAGCGCGGTTTATTCAAGTGTCGCCGGCCAGCGTCAAGGAAGGCCATCCCCATGACATTGCAATTACTCAAGAAGCACCCAACTACAGTTCCGACCACTCTTCGGAGAATCCGCGGCCGGTCTAGTTCGTCACCGCGGACGAGCCTCGGGGCTTATTGCCTTTGGTCCCTGGCAACATTCCAGTTGATCATGGCCAGTTCTGCTTCCGCTGCGGACCCCTTGCAGCAACCAGCACGGCTGCAGACCCCGGCAAAGGCCGCTGAACCAACCGTTTCACCAGCCCTGTTGCGATGGCGTCCCCTGCGATCTGTCGACCGCAGCGACCCGTCGCTGAAGCTGAATGCCCCACGGGAACGGAAGGCAGCTATTCTGCCGGTGGTTGCTGACGAATTACTGTCTGAACAGGATCCCTTCGATGATCCTTTCGGAGACCTGGAACAGACCAAGGATCGCCCACTTCCCATCATTGAGCCGCGACGCGCTGAAGTACCTCAACCAAACCTTGATGCACCGGTAAACCGACCGGTACCCACGCAACTGGCTCCCACTGCCACCAAGGCGCAATCCTTTCCCCTGCAGGAAATACTTCCTCCGGAGACAATCGGTGGTGCCACTACTTCTCAGGCTGTCGTGGATTGCCAGAAACTGGACTGCAGCCAGCTTCGAAAGCAACTGGAACATACCTCGATTCACCAGATCTCACTGAATATCACTCCCACATTCAATCCGAACATCAAGAAACTGTTCGAGAAGCAGCAAGCTGCCTCCCGGGTTTGGACGGATTCCCTGGGGCACGAACTTGCCACTGGAAAATTGACCGACTATCGATTCAACCAGGCGCTCATCCAAACCGACGAGGGGCTCGTCGTCAAGATTTCCGTGGACCGGCTCAGCGAAAAAGATCTCTGTTATATCGCCGACGCCTGGGGAATCCCCGTCGAATGTCCCCTGGACACCAGGATTCAGTACAGTCGCGAGTGGACTGCAGTCACGATGATGTGGAAAGCGAGTGCTCTTTGCCACAAGCCTCTTTACTTTGAACAAGTTCAACTGGAACGATACGGTCATACCACGGGACCTTTCAGCCAACCGTTCTTTTCCGGGGGGCATTTCGTACTCAACATTGCCACGTTGCCATACAAGATGGGCATCAATCCCGTGAACGAATGCCAGTATTCACTGGGTTACTACCGTCCAGGCAGTTGTGCTCCATGGCTTCTTTCGCCTATCCCGCTGAGCCTGCGAGGTGGATTAACGGAAGCTGCCTTTATCTTTAGCGGAGGCGCCTTGCTGCCTTAAGATGCGATCGATTCTCAAGGACCCCAATACCGTGCATTACTTTGGGAGCGATTGGTATAACGGCGTGGCACAATCTTATTGTGTCACGCCGTTTTCCTTTTCATGCCGGCACAGGGTCGCGCTTAGAGACCGGCACAACCTCCGCTACCACACTGGGGCAGACCACAGCCCGCCACGGGTAATCGCGAACTATCATTCGATCCCGAGCTGCGATTAGGGGCCGCAGGCACGCTGAACAACTTCCCTAGTTGTTCACTCGAACATTGAGGACAACTGGGGGATTCACTGGCTCGAACCAGGATTTCAAATTCGTGCCGGCAATCGCGACAGGCGTACTCGTAAATCGGCATTTCCAACTCCTCGGTGATCTACACTACAATAGGTAACGCGTCCAGGCACAGGATCTCTCGCCCCACCGTGGCCGAGAACCTTCATTCTAGGTTGTTCTACCTGGCAATCCAAGCCGCCTCCACGGAGACCTGCAAATGACACCATTGGTTTTAACACGTCGTGAATCTCGCCAGGTTGATGAGCGGGCGGTCGAGCAATGGGGAATATCAAGCCTGGTGCTGATGGAAAACGCCGGCCGGGGGGCTGCCGATGGCCTCTGTCGACTCGAATCCAGCGACCGGCACGCCTCGATTTTCTGTGGCAAAGGAAACAATGGTGGAGATGGCCTCGTCATGGCACGTCATCTCCATTTGCGAGGCTGGAATGTTCAAGCCATCCTGTTCCACGATCCCGATACATTCTCGCCTGACACCCGGGCCAACTTTCTTATTGCCCAGCAGTGTGGTATTTCCTTGCATCACCTGGCCCATCACGAATCGGCTCAACTGGAAACATTACTGGATGCTGCCTGCCAGCACTCGCACTGGCTGGTAGATAGCCTGCTCGGAACGGGCAGCACGGGCGCACCTCGCAACCCACTGGACAAGGTGATTGGCTGGATGAACCGTGCTCCGGTTCGCCGCATCGCCCTGGATGTACCAACGGGTCTTGATTGCGACACCGCGGAGATTGCCGGCATCGCCGTCCAGGCGGATTACACCTTTACCTTCGCTACAGCCAAGCCGGGCCTGTTATCCAACTCAGCCGCTGCGTATATTGGACAGCTCGAGGTTCTGGATATCGGCCTGCCACGCCAACTCCTGCAAGAGTGCGCCGCTGACGGTCCCGCAGAGGCCTAGCTCAAATCCCTGGACAACGCCTGCCTGCCCATCACGATTTATCACTGGACGATGACGGTGGCTCGTACTCGAAATCTTTCCATTTCAAGGGTCTTCGGAAAGGCTCCACGCGCAAGATCACTTCACCATCATGAAACAATCGCACGGTACCATTGGATTCACTGACCACGACGGCGATGGCATTGGTCTGCTTGGAGATCGCCGCTCCGGCCCAGTGCCTTGCGCCGAGCCCTTTGGAAAGAGTTAAATTGGAATAAGGTGCGTCGAGCAGGCGACAGGATTTATCGACCGTACCATCCGACTTCACGATAAATCCCCCATCCAGTTGTGCGATTTCCTTTATTGCTTCTCGAACTCGCGGATCATGCAAATCACGTTCACGTGCGTTATACCCGCGAACAGGGTCAAATCCCGCCGGATGGCTGTGAGCCAACACCTTCCGGGTGTCACCCACGACAAACATGGTTCCGACTGCCTTCCCTTCACGGCCCTCACGACCTATCTCCACGGCCAGATCGAGAACCAGTTTCAGCGTTTCCAGGGGAACACGTGTTTCCAACTCTCGCAAGTCACGAGCTGTCAATTTCCCCAGGTGTTCAGCCAGCTTGATATACCTGATCGAGTCCATCTTGCCTGACTCGAAGCTGCTGTAAATGGCCACCACTGCCGAACTGGGAGCAAGGATATCGTCCGCCACGCTTTCCAGCAGTGCCTGGGTCAGTTTCTCAAACACGGGGGCTTCTTCACGGTCCAGCAAGATCGCTGCGAGGCCAGCTTCATCAGCACCAGCCAGTTTATCCTCGTGATCGGCCACGACGACAATTGTCTCGTCGCCTGCTTCTTCCTGGAGTTTCCGCCAGTCAACCGGTGCATCCAGCATGACCAGGATGGCATCTGCCTGGAACGTTTCGCTCATCCGCGCACCCATGGATACCATGGTCGCGAGTTGAGCGGAAAATCGATGCGCTTTCATACCCTTGGCCAGCCGTTGAAAACCCTGTTTACTGCAGAAACCGTCCGCGTCTCCTCCATTTTTCCACCCGGGCAACCAACGCAGCGACCCGCAAGCAAACCCGTTCTTCCGATCCTAAAATGTTTGGCCGATAACTGCAAGCTCCGATCAGCCAAACAAAAACGCCATTCGACCCAAGTCGAATGGCGTTATTATTTAAAACAGGCTGCCCTGAACTAAGCCTCTGCCGAGTTATCCTTCCCCCGGCTCATTAGTCCTGGCTGGCACTGGAAATCTTACCCACAACCGCAGCCGGCTGGTAACCGGGTCCTGCGCCAAACATACGCTGGTTATAGATCGCCAGGGCGTGCAGGGCATGCCCGCGAGGACCTATTTCCCATTCATGGCTACGGTGTTCGTACATCAATTGCGACAGGTAGGCGACCGCCTTGACAACCCGAGGATCCTTGAGCTGCTCGGGCTGGAGGGAAAATGCCATCCATTCGAGCGTATGTCCCGTGGTATCCATCCGTCGATCGATATTACCCCAATCGCCACGACCTTCAGACCAGTTGGCGCTAAAACTGCCATTCTCGTTTTGCAGGCGGAAGGTGTAGTCGTGAAAATCCTTCACGTACTGATTGGCTCTTGCCCATTGCCCAGTCATTGGCTCACCACGCTGTTCACGTTTGCGGACGGCATAACTGTACCCCAGGAGTCGATGCGTGCCACCACAGGCAGATCCGATCACTGACTGTTTTAGCTCTTCAGCAATCAGGCGTTCCATGTCCCATTCCTCGCCCAGGTCATTTTCCCACTTCGCATCCGAAGGCAGGTAGTGAGTCAGGCCGATCAGCTTGAAGGTCAGTTCCGTACCGGCTCGACAGGAAGCCTGTTCATGTCGGACCAGGTCCATCACCGTGAAGTCGCCACCATCGACTTTCATGGGGTAATCGGCCTTCACCCGGGACTGGGCCAACATCGACAGGAACTGCCCTTCATGACCTTCCACGCCCACTCCCTGCCGAGTGCGGATTTTATCGTTGCGGGTATAAAAAATACGCTGGCCATAACAAGGCTGATTCCAACATAACCAACCGATCGCATTTACCTTCTTGCTGTCCGCATAGACCTGGGTATCCACCCCGTAGGCGATCAGCGTATGCATCACGGACCACGGGCTTCGATCCGCCACGTTAATGGTCTTTGGGTAGTAGGTATCCAGTGTTCGCCGAACACTGGCCTGCAGTTGTCTAAATGCTTCCGGCGTAACTGCCGGAAAATCCGAGTTATCGCCAGGACCGGGACGATCCTGGCCGGCAGTCGATGAATCTGCAGAGGGAGTCTCCGTCACTGCAGCGGCAGCCGGAACCCGGGGCAAGCCGGGAACCGAAATCGCGGAGCGATACTCTCGCTCTTCTTCGCGGCTTTCCCGTCGTCGCCGCCAGGCTCCTCGCGCAGCCAATTGATCAGCCAGATCGGCAAGATTTCCTGTTACTTCTTTGCCAGAATCCGTGGTTGGAAAAGATCCCTCAGCCGCGGACACTTCCTGTAGCCAACCCATGGCCAAGAGCGAACTACCCACCAGCAAGACCAGCAACATCTTTCTTGTCATCTCGTTGACTTCCTTGAAACAAGGCATTTCTTTGGTGGACGCGACAAGTGGTCAGGCAACTCGCTCAGTCTCGCGTCCCCGGGATCTTGGGTCAGCACCCGGAATCCCTGGTGTCGTACTGTATTTCTATCGGACAACTAAAAACGAAAATCCCTGTCTCAAATCCGAAATGACGATTCCAGCCAGAAGATCGGTTCCAAGTTGGTAAAATCTATGGATTGCACCAATCAAATCATCTCGGCAACCCTTAACAGGGAACACTTTGACGAGTGCAGGCGGACCGGGCAGAAGGCTGTATCAGAAACAGCCAAGCCCTAGAACCACTGCCAGGGCCAGTAGCGTCGAGCCACTGCCGGAGCGGCTACCGAGGGCTCTCGCCCCTGGACGAATTCACGCCAGGCAGAAATGTTATAGCCGTAATCTCGCCCAGAAATGGCCTGCAGTGTTTCGGCCCCGGCATACTGAAGAGCGGGATCCGGATCATTGAGGGCCGTTGATAACGCCCGGATCGCCTCCGGACTGGGGAAACGAGCCAGGCCACGCGTGGCAGCCAGGCGAACATCGGCAGCGGTATCTGAATTGAGGGTCTCGGTTAGTTGTCGCAACGCTTCCACTCCCCCACGCCGACTCCAGGCTTCGCAAGCCACGATGCGCACGTCAGCGATGGGATCTTCGATTGCCAACTGCAGGCCTTCTTCTGCCTGTACAATCGGGAAAACCGCTAACGTCTTTACCACCTCGGATCTCAGCAAGGGATTTGATTCCGTACGGACACTGACGACAAGTTCCTGCACGTGCCGTCGCTGAACATCGATCCCCATGGTCGGAACCTGATCGGCCAGCGTCTTTAACTGCTCTAATTGCTGCTGAAAACTCGCCACGATCTGTTCGTCAGCAATCGTCTGGCGATAATGCACTGGACTCCATGCTGACATATTCTGCCAGTTGGACCGATTCACCCCACAACCAACGGCCAGGGTCAAAAGAAAGCCTGCCAAACAACCATTCCAGAAACGAACTCTAAGCATGAACCGACTCTCCAAGCATCCATGGCGTCATTCAACCCACGCAAACGTCCACCGGAACGTTTCAGGCGGCGGAAATGTAGCAAAAAGCCCCCCTGACAGCCAGACGAATCAGAACCACCGATTCCCTTGGTAAACTAGCTAAGCAAGTATTCATTTACCCCGCTAATGCCAGGGAGCCGCAGCGGTTGATACGCCATTGCGTCTGGACTCACTAGAGCTCAGCTCCCGGCAGTGGCCCTGAGAGCCCCGGAGAGCCTCTTCGCTGAGCCAGGATAGCGGTAACCCCACCTGGAGTCCCGGCTAACAGCAACGTCGCCTGACCCGCCTGTTTTGCCTGTAATTGCTGTTGAAGTTGTCCGGGATCGATTTGCGTCCCCCGTTTCTTCACTTCCAGCCGTCCAATATTACGCTGGCGCAACAGCGACTTGATTCTTTTGCGATCAAAGGGCAGGACTTCCTCAACTTCGAAACAGGCAAAACCAGCCAGATCCTGGTATTGGTCTGAACTGAGATAGGCCACGTTGCTCCAACTAGCTGCCAATTCAAATTGTTCTGCCACAGCTCCCACTAACCCGGCTGCCAGGATGGCAGCATGGGGTTCATAGAGATACCGACCACATCGCAGCCGATCTGGAACGGACTGATTGGGGAGCCCCTGGACGGTAGCCTGCTGGCTCGTGGCAGGTCCCAGGTAGGTCGCCGTGTGAAAGCCCGCAGCCGTTGCCAGGGGACCACACCAGAGGACCTGCTGGCGGCATTCTCCACGGCTGGTGATCCACTGTCGTTCACAAGAGGCCTGCCAGGCCGGGGGAATCGTGGCAGCGGGTGCCAATTTCAGCGCCATCGCATGCTGCTGGCTTACATGCTTTTCGATAAATTCGGGCCCGGGCTCATAACCTTGCAGCTGGGAATGCCGCCTGGATCCTGGACGGCGGTCCGGATCCAGGTGTAACCCCATCGCTCCACTCGTATCAAATTCACGTACGTCAGCTACCTCGATTGACACCGTGGCATTTTCTCCAAGTACAAGCTGGCAGTTATGCTGAGCGATCCAGGCGACCACGGGATCTCGGTCCACACCCACAACCGATCCCCCTGGCCTGGCAGCCAGCGCCGTCAAATCTCCCCCGATGCCACAGCAAAGATCCGCGACGTGATCTAGCGTTTCAAATCGAGCGGCCTTGTGGGCTGCCACGCGTTCATCTGTCGCCTGCTGTAAACCCTGGTCTGTAAACAGCATCTGGTCAGCGTCAGTAAACTTTTGCCGAGCCCGTTTTCTCAATTCAAGCTGCTGGTTCAGCAAGGCGGCACGAGTCACGCCAACTTCCTGCCTTAACTGGCGTAACAGCGACATGGCCGGTGGCTGTTGACACGCCAGGCGTTCCAACCAGGTCTGCGCCGGTTTTTCTGCCAGCCAACAATAGTCTTGGTATTCGGGATAACTCATGAAATAAACATCGGTGCGAAACGGGGCCAACCATCACCAGTGACGGTTACTTGCAGGAAATGACAAACAGCTTCATCATACAGTGATGGACAGCAATGTTGAATTATTGGGACTGTATCTCCACCTGGCACGGGCAGCCACTATCCGGCAAGAGTTTCATGCACGAGACAAACTGCTCGTCATCGCCGGTATGATTGCTGTCCACCTGGAACTGCCAGCCGTAGCTGCCTTTTGCCGATACCGGGTACTGGAACACAATAGTCGGCACCTGATCCGCCGATGGCAAGACCTGGCAACGGCACTGGATCAGCATGATTTCCAAACGCTCCTAAAGCAACTCCAGAGACGTTACCCCCGTGAAAAAGCCGAGAACATGCTGACCACGCTGGGTATCGAAATGGGACAAGAGTGGAGAACGTACTACTCCGCGGAGGAATATGCTGCTTCCCTGCTAACGACGACCACGGAAACACTGGAAAAAATCTACCTGCAGGAACAATCAAAACCGACTGCCGATTGATGGCAATCAGAAATTCCGGCGACAGCCCTGGTGGACCCTTGCTCATGCATGCTACTGATTCCGTTCTCGGTGATTTTCATATTCGGTCAACGAGCGCGGCCGACTGGTCAAGAACGGCAACTACACTGGCCACCCAAATCGAAGAACCCTGGCGATCCGAATTACGAGAGGAAGCCCTGTCAGCCGGCACACTTGCGGTCAACAAGGGAAATCATTTCCTGCAGGCCAACCGGCAGGGTAAAACCGTGGGAGTGGCCCGAGGAAACCGATTGCCGGGCCGCCTGGCCCTGATCCGGACCGTCACGCTCCTCAAATCAGAGTCTGACGAAATTGCCCGTCAAATGATCCAGACGCTTGACCGACAACTGATGTCTGAACCCGATTCATTCTCCATGGTCAGCCTGCGAAACCCGTCAACAACTCAAGCCAGTTGGTTTGAATCGTGCGGATATGCACTATTGTCACAGGTGGACACGGTCTGCTTGCCATTGGCCAAGCCAGTCACCGCAGCTTGCTCCAGCCCTCTCCAATTTATCGCCGGTGCCGAACATCATCGAAAAGAACTCGTCTGCATTGTCCAGGCAACTTACCAGGCAAGCCTGGACTGCCCTAAGCTTCAGCAATTTCGATCGATCGACGACATCCTCGACAGTTATGAGCACCAGGGAATTGCACCTGCAGGCTGGTCATTTGTTCAGTATGAGGGAAAGACTATTGGCTGTCTGTTGATGTCTGCCTTCCCCAGGCAACCCGCCTGGGAACTTACCTACCTGGGATTGGTCCCAGAGGCTCGAGGACAGGGATGGGGAAATCAAATCGTTCAACATGGCTGCTTCTTAGCCTCTCAACATGGGGCCGACCTCGTGATCGCCTCTGTGGATCAGGCAAATCAACCAGCCCTGGATATCTATCATCAACGAGGCTTTATACCAGTTGACCAGGCTCATATTTACGGGAAAAGCAACAACAACACCGCTACCAGGAACTCACGATAGAACATATCGCAGAGGGAAGGGGGGAAGGTCCCACCATTGGACAGGTTTTCCACCGTTGAATCGACTCGCCAACGGAAATTTTTTCTCCTCGAAAAATAATTGGCGAGTACCGTTTTTCGGGATAATTTCGCAGACGAACGGAAGAGCGCAAGAAAAAATCTCTGTGACTCTGGCAAGTGGTTTGACAGGACTGCTAGCAAGCGTACAATCGGCATCCACGGTTGACACGAAGTCAGTTTCAGTCGCTCATTCGATTGCGGCACAGATTACCAAATCGATCGGTCAGCGGCCGGCTCCCTGGGCATTTTAAGGACATTTCCACAGGCATCAACCTGCTTGCTGGAGACTCCTGGCACGAAGCCCAGGGCATGCAGACAAGGAAAGTACAGCAAGTGATCAAAAACGATAGGGAAATCGTATCAGTGGTCCGTCAACGACTGGCGGAGAAGGTCGGAAGCGAGCGTTTTGACCTGTGGTTTGGCGATCTCATAGAGTGGGATTTCGTCGATAACCGCCTGCAGATCATTGTCCCAGATCATTTTCTCGCGGAACGGTTACGCCGCAGTTTCCACAAGGTCCTCCAGGACGTTCTCACCGATTTTTGTCCTGGTGCAGAAGGGATCCGCTACGTGGTTTCTTCTTCGGCCAAACCCGTGGCGGCTCCCCCGGTTAATACACCGGAGCTGTCAACGCCGACTGAAAAGCATAGCTCCCAGGAGACGGAATCCCGACTGGCACGGCCAAAGGGTCCTCAGCGTTTTGCGCGTTTCGATGATTTTGTCGTGGGTCCTGGAAACCAGGTTGCCGTCACGGCCGCCGAATCGATCCCGCAACGACTGGGACGAGTCTCCCCGTTGTTTCTCTATGGACCATCCGGCACTGGGAAAACGCATTTACTGCAATCAATCTGGAAGGCGACTCGCAGCCACGTGAAGCGACAGAAGGCAATCTTCCTGACCGCAGAACAATTTACCAGCGGCTTCCTGGAGGCGTTACAGGGAAGTGGCTTGCCGAATTTCCGGCGCAAGTATCGTGACACTGACTTATTACTGATTGATGACATCCAGTTCTTCATCGGAAAGCAAGCGACCCTACGAGAAGTTCATTACACCATCGACAGCCTGTTGCGCAATGGCAAGCAACTGGTTCTTGCTTCCAATCGCCCACCCGCTGAATTATCTCAACTGGGCCCCGAGTTAATGGCACGCATGTCAGCTGGTCTTGTTTGCTGCCTGGAACCGGCGGACCTGGCGACACGAATGCAGATTGTCCGCAACTACGTCCAGTCCCGTCGATTGGAATTATCTGACAAGGTCCTGCACCTGGTTGCTAGTCGGATTCGTGGAGATGCGAGATACCTGCAAGGTGCAATTCATCGACTGGAGGCAATGTGGGAAGCATATCAGCAACCGGTCAGCGTCCAGGTGGCGGAATCGGCTCTCGCTGACCTGTTTCACACCACGCGGCAGGCCGTGCACTTACCGGACATCGAAAAGGCCGTCTGCACGGTTTTCGGCCTGGATGCCAAGACGCTGCAATCCAACCGTCGCAGCAAGACGGTCAGCCATCCGCGCATGTTAGCCATGTGGCTGGCTCGCAAGTACACGCGGGCAGCCTACGCCGAAATCGGCGAGTTTTTTGGACACCGCGCCCATAACACGGTTATCTCGGCTCAACAGCGTGTCAAGACCTGGTTATCACGGGGTAGCCAGATCCGTACTGCGCAGGGCGAATGCCAGGTAGAAGATGCCGTTCGACGTGTCGAAGCCTACTTGATGACCGGAAGCTAGGCGACGTCAAGTCGCCCACTCTTAGCTTTGCTTCCCGGTCGCCTACACTCAGCTTAGCTTCGTTTGTCCCGGTTCTGCCACATCCGGAACTTCCACGTTGGTCCACTCGTATTTCGCCGGTGCCAAATGTTGCTTTGAATTGAACATTTGCTCGCTGGTGATTTCCTGTCCGGTATAGCAGGCTTCCCGGCCCATGATCGCCATCAAGGTACTGTCGGTCATGTACTCGCCGTTATTGATCGTATTGCCCGAGCGAATGGCCGCAAAGAGTTCCTTGTGCTCGACATCGTACATGCTCGGCTTGGCACCACGATACCGCCACGCCTCACCCCCGTTGGGTTGAACCGAGTTCCTGAGAATCATGGCACGTCCCTTGGTTCCCAGCACGTAGTCTTCCACGTTGTTCTTGCAACCGGACATTTGCCTTGTATACGAAAATGTTTTCGCGCCATTCTCCCATTCATAGCAAACCGCAAAGTGATCAAAGACATGTCCCCATTTTTCTTCCGTGCGCATCTGACGTCCCCCCAGGCCAGTGGCTTTGACAGGCCGCTTGTCTCCCATCAGCCAAAGAGCCTTGTCGAGGCTATGGATGTGCTGCTCGACAATATGGTCACCCGAGAGCCAGGTAAAGTAGAGCCAGTTTCGCATCTGGTATTCCATTTCGCTCCAGTTCGGCTTGCGACCACGGTGCCAGAGCGCACCGGTGAGGTAGTTTTCCTGGACGGCCATGATATCACCGATGGCGCCATCCTGAATCCGTTTCATCGTTTCACGGACCCCGTAGTCATATCGCCAACAAAGTCCGGAGACCAGGTTCAAGTTCTTTTCCTTGGCCTTTTTCACCGTTTCTGCCACGCTGCGCCACCCTGGCCCCTCCACGGCAACCGGCTTCTCGCAAAAGACATACTTACCTGCCTCGATGGCAGCCTTCAGCTGCATGGGCCGAAAATGCGGAGGCGTACACAAAAGAACCACATCGACATCCGTCGCAATTAACTGCTTGTAAGCATCGAATCCATGAAAGGTCGTTTCCGGGGTAACCGCAAACTGCTTGCCCAACTGACGCTGCAATACCTTGCTGGAATGTTCGACACGGTCAGGGAACGCATCGGCCATCGCAGTTAACTGCACGTTGGGTTCCGCTCGCATGGCATTCACAGCGGCACCACTTCCACGACCACCACAACCGATCACTCCTACCTTGAGAATATCCGAACCAGCAGCATGAGCTGGCGTGGCCCAGGCAGTTGCCAACGTACCTCCCACAACAACTGCGGACGAGTCTTTCAGAAACCTGCGACGACTAGCGGGTTGATGCGGGGTAGGTTGATTCATCACTTGCTCCTCATGGATATAAACGAAAATCTCTTGATAACGATCATTAACCCATGGCTACCTGCCTGCTGTCCATGTGCCTGGGCACTCCACCGGCTCATTGGCGAACTGTAGTATGATAAACAGTGGCCCAATGGTTTTGCAAGTTTACTCGTGTTCCCAGAAGGCGGTACGAATCACGGGTATTAACCGTGTTTCACCGGATTCGCCTAATATAGCGAATAAACTCTGCTTCCAACTTCTGCAGATCTTCACCGAAAACGGCCTTAAACTCGGCCATTCGACGTTCCTCGTTGGCCGGTGTCAGCTCGGACTGAATGACCAGCTTGCGCAGGTAATCAACATAT
>JAYGDH010000203.1:0-2168 GCA_046583055.1 Pirellulaceae bacterium
TAAATTCGATTCCCTTGGACTTGGAGATGGCTCGTTCCAGTCCCGGTAGTCGCCGCTTGGTGGCTTCTGCTTCCGTGACGATGCCGAGCACGACCATGGTATGCACAACACCCGCATTGGTTGAAATCGCATGGCCCCCCAGGCTGTTTTGAGAAACATAGTCGACAGAAAAATTAGTCGTACCGGTGTATTTTTCCAGTTCCTTGACGGCCTTGCCAAGGTTTTGTTTCTTGAGGTGTTCAAGATCGAAGGAATAATAAGTTTCAAAGACCATTTGCAGGACTTGTTTGAGTCGTGTCGCAGCATCGGCAGGATCGGTGAGGGCAGTCAGTACCTCGGCGAGTTCACCAACACTGGTGACACGTATTTCATTCCAGTCAAAATAGGATTCCTGTAACTTGGCATAAGCCTCGTCTGCATCTTCAGCCTGGGTGTTTTCCAGACAGCAGGCGTACAGCAGGTGTTCCAGCGTGGAACGATCCCCGATCGGGATCACCGATTTATAGTGTTTTTTGAGAACACGAAATGTTTTATTGAGTAGACCGGCTCGGTTTGGAGTGCTCATGGCGTTGTCAGTTTATCAGGAAGCTCATCGTGGTCAAAAGGATATGTACAGCATCAGGGGACGTTAACTGGAACCGGGGGCGATTTCATCGTGAGCCGGCTTGTCTGGATCCGTATCGTGTTCCTCGGTGGGACCTGTTTCCGAGGGTAGAACATCCTGCAGGATGCGATTAATTTTCAAGGAATGCTTCACGCCCCGGTCGAGGACAAAACTGAGTCGTGGAATGTAACGGGTGTCAATACGTTCTCCGATTTGCTGCTGCAGGTAGCCTGCGGCGCTGCGTAGTCCATGGAGTGTCAGTGTCTGTTGTTTCTCGTCACTCATGATGGAAACGTGGACCTTGGCAGTTCGCATGTCACCGGCCACTTCCACGTAGGTTACCGTCACGTTCGCGATCCTGGGGTCAGTTAACTCAAGTAGAATCGCCGTACTGACGACTTCACGTATCGCTTCTGCCGCTCGCAAAACACGCCGAGAATTCATAGTATTCAGGATGTCCTATACTGGATCCAGCCGTGCCGTGGTGGCCGCGGGCTGGTCGTACCATGGTGAAATTATTCTACAATTGAAGCGTGCGAGCGACTTCCTCGATCTTGTAAGCTTCCAGGACGTCATCTTGTTTGATGTCATTGAATCCCGTGAGCTTGATGCCACACTCCAGTCCCCTGGAAACCTCTCTGACATCGTCTTTTTCACGGCGCAGGGAGTCGAGCAGGTAATCGCCGATGGTTCGTCCGTCGCGATTGACTCGAATACGACAACCGCGTTCAATGTTTCCCTGGGCAACATAACAGCCAGCAATGGATCCCAGGCGGCTGATCGGGTAAACTCTTTTTACCAGGGCATGTCCCAGTTCGACCACTCGTTTCTCTGGTCGCAGTTTGCCTTCCAGCATTAACTTGATGTCATCGGTGATGTTGTAAATGATGCTATAGCGTCGGATTTCTACCTGTCTTTCGTCAGCCAGGGCGCGGGCGGTCTCGTCGGGGACGGCGTTGAACCCGATGATAATGGCTGACGAGGCATGTGCCAGGGTAACATCAGCAGCGGTAATACCTCCCACGGATGCCTGCAAGACTTTTACCTGTACTTCCGGATGTTCAAGTTTGCCAAGCTCTTTCTGGATGGCTTCAATGGAACCCCGTACATCTGCTCGGATGATCAGGTTCAGGACGACAACCTCGTCAGCCTGCCCGAGGACTCCAGCCTCGAGTTGTTCCTGGAAGTCTTCGAAGGAGATCCGTACCGTATGTCCAGCGAGAGCCTGGTTTCGCCTTTCTGACAAACGTTGTTCCGCAATACTTCGAGCGCTGGCGACATCATCCAGTACATGAAATGCATCACCGGCATCCGGAGCGACATTCAGTCCAGCTACGTTGACGGGGACCGAGGGACCTGCCTCGGTGATCAACTGGTTGGGATTGAGCGTGTCATACATTGCCTTGACCCGGCCGTACGTCGTTCCGCATACGACGACATCCCCAACACGTAGAGTACCATTTTTGACGATTAATTTAGCCAGCACTCCACGGCCTGTTTCTTGTTCAGATTCCAGGCAAATGCCAAGTGCAGGTCGATTCGAATTCGCCCGGTATTCATGGAT
>JAYGDH010000233.1:0-13169 GCA_046583055.1 Pirellulaceae bacterium
GGTGCGATCCAGGGCAAACCGGTCCGATCGAACATCCAGGAACGGTCCCAGCCTTGCAGAGGAATGACTTCCAGGTTGGCGCCGATCTGCATTTCTCGATTGACCCAGCGAGCCAACTCGCCAATCGTCAAGGCATGCCGCATGGGCAGGGCCGCACGTCCCACGAAGCTGGCATAGTCCATGTCCAGGCAGGGGCCTTCCACCTGCAGGCCACCAATCGGATTAACTCGATCCAGGATCAGCACCGGCAAGCCGGCCTGCCGGCAGGCTTCCAGGCAATACGAGATCGTCCAGATATACGTGTACACACGCGTCCCCACGTCCTGCAGGTCAATGACCAGGCAGTCGATGTCCCGCAGCATCTTCTCGGTAGGCCGCCGGGTATTGCTGTAGAGACTGTAAACCGGTAGGTCGAGTTCGACATGGTATGAATCACGACTTTCGATCATGTTGGCTTGCTGTTTACCCGCGAAACCATGCTGGGGAGAAAAGAGAGTCGTGAGCCAGCCCGGGAATGCGTTTTCCATCAGGTAGCAGGCGAGCTGCCCATTTCGATCCACGGAAGCCTGGTTCATGAGCAGGCCGAAACGACCTGACCTTAAAATATCCGGCGGATCAGCCAGGCAAGCTTCCAGGCCACTGGTTACAGGGTACTCTTCATTCACGGCGAATTACCTGCCCCCATTTATTCACGGTACAGTAGGTAACGTGCTCGCCTTTTGCGAAACTCGGTAAGTTCCGCCTGGTATGCGGCCTGAATTTGCCACACGGTTTTTTTACCTGCCTTCACAGCCTCCAGTGTCTGCGTATCAGCAAGCAAGCGATCATAGGCCGACACGTTCCAGACCTCGGGATAGTGCCGTCGCAACCAGCAGGCAATTTCCAGGCCCAGGGCAAGTGGACGAAACCGGCCGCGGTCCGTGATCACAATACTGATACCACCACAGGACTCCTCGGAAAACTTACTGGAATCAGGGGTAAAACGGACCGGGATAAAACGCACGCCCGGCAACGGCACTTGATTCAAATACCGGGCCAGTTCCTGGCCATCGAGCCACGGTGCTCCCAGGATTTCAAAGGGAGTGTCGGTACCTCGTCCTACCGACAGGTTGGTCGTTTCCAGCAGACCGATCCCCGGGTAGAGCAGGGCCTCGTTGAGATTCCGCATATTCGGTGACGGATTGACCCAGGGAAGATCCGTGCGATCAAAGAAATCGCCACGATGCCAACCTTCCATCTTCACCACGTGCAGGTCGAGCTTCATTTTCTTCTCGTCACGAAACATGCGGGCCAACTCACCCATCGTCATGCCGTGTCGAACGGGCACCGGGTGAAATCCAACAAAAGATTCTCGGCCAGGATCCAGCACAGGGCCCGCGACCTCGTGACCGTTAATGGGGTTCGGACGATCGAGGACTACAAACCGCTTGCCTGCCTTGGCAGCCGCCTCCATGGCCAACCCCATCGTCGACGCGTAAGTATAAAATCGTGTCCCGATATCCTGGATATCAAAAACAAGGGTATCGATAGCAGCCAGGCTCTCGGCCGTCGGCTGACGTGTTTTTCCATACAGGCTATAGACCACCAACCCGGTTTCCTCGTCCCGGGCATCCCCCACGTTGGATTGATCCAGGACCCCGCGAAATCCGTGCTCCGGACTGAACAGGCTGACCAGTTGCACGTCCGGCGAACGATGCAGGACCTGGACCGTACTTTGCCCGACCCGATTGACACCCGTGTGATTTGTAATCAGCCCTACTTTTTGATCCTTGAGCACCCGAAACCGATCTGCTGCCAGGACATCCACCCCGGTCCTGACTGGTCGTAATCCCATCGATGCCGGGCTGGCTTGCCCAGGACGCTTAATGGACGCAGCTGCCACGCTACCAATACGACCTGCCAGGCGATTGATTTTTCCCTTGCCATCCGGGTGTAAACGATTGCCCAAAAAAATAACAAACAAGTCCAGTCCTGGATCGACCCACAGGCTGGTACCGGTAAAACCACCGTGACCAAACGCCTGCGTGGTGAACAATTCACCACGGTTCGACGAGTACCCCGTCTGCTTGTCCCAGCCGAGACCGCGTAGTCCACTGGAAACGGTGTGAGCCGCGGTCATCACGTCCACGGTCCGTTTACTGAGAACTCGCACCCCGGCATACTCGCCACCTCCCAGCATCATCTGGGCGTAGATAGCCAGGTCGTCTGCAGTAGAAAACAGGCCGGCATGACCGGCGATTCCTTCCAGCAGGTAGGCCCGAGGATCATGGACCTCGCCCTGCATCCACTTACCGTCACGCATTTCGGTAGGGGCTGCCCGCTTGCGCCTGGCGGCATCCGGCAGGTAGCCAGTATCGGTCATGCCCAGGGGGCGAAAAACATGCTCCTGGGAAAACTCGTGGACGTTCTTTCCCGAGATCTTATGAACCAGGTCGGCCAACATGATAAAACCGACATCCGTATAGATGAACTTTTCCCCAGGCTCCGCAAACAGTTTCAATCCATAGATACGTTCCATGGAACGCCGCGAGCCATCCTGGTAATCTTTCAACGAGTTATCCGGAATGAGACCGCCCTGGTGCGTCAGCAACTGGAACAGCGTGATACCCTGTTTCCCCTCGGCTGCGAACTGCGGCACGTAGGCGGAAACACGTTCAGCAATCCGCAACTGGCCTTGCTCGACCAGTTTCATGATGCTGGTTGCGGTAGCCACTGGCTTGGTAATGGAAGCCATGTCAAAAACCGTATCCACCGTCATCGGAACCTTAACCGGTTTCACCTGTTTATGGCCATAGGCCTTGAGCCAGGCGATCTTGCCCCGGTGCCCTACTGCGATCACGCAGCCAGGCATTTGCCCCTGGGCCAGTCCTTCCGCCACGATCCCATCAATATACGCTAACTGTTGCGAATCCATGCCGGCTTCTTCCGGGGACACCCTGGGTAACCGGGGCGGAACAGCCAGCGCCATCGGTGCCGCCACGATCACACTCAACATGAGTGGCAGCCATCGGGGTATTAACTTTTTGATCATGGTTTTCCCTTGGTTAGACCGCAATCAACCAGATGATTCTCACAATCCTGTCGAGTCATGGCGACAGTCGCCTTCTTCCTCGGTCGGTTTTACGAATCGTTCCGTCGGTAAAACAGCGTTGGCCAGCAGGCCGATCCCTATCGTAGTCGCCGCCCCAATCAAGGCATACCAGGGCCAGGCAATCTCCGTTCCAAATTTGACATAACTGAGAACCACCACGGCGACAGCCAGTCCACAAAAAGCATCTCGCTGCAGCACATGCCGCGTAAAGACACCAAGGAAAAACAGGCCCAGCAGGATCCCGGCACTGAAGCCGGCAATCGCCAGCGCATGGGAAACCACGCTGCTGGAAAAATACTGGGCCACCACGGCGATCACGATCTGGCAACACCCAAAAAAGATGGTAAAGCGGCGACTAACTCTCACCAGGGAACGATCGGTAGGTGTCTGCTTCTTGAGATCACGATACAAGTCGGAAACAGCCGATGAGGCTGAAGAATTGAGTGAACTGGATGCCGTTGAGAGGGCAGCGGACAAGACCGCAGCCAGCGTAATGCCGACCACGCCGATTGGTAATTTATCGACAATAAAAGTAGCAAAGACCTTATCGTTATCCTGCGGACCGAATGCTTCCAGCGGCGGAAACTCGTCGTAGTAACATGCCAGGGCCACCCCGATTAACAGGAACAGGGCAAACTGGACCAGCACGGCAAAGCCACTGCAGATCAGCGCTCGCCCGGCATCTGCCTGGGAACGGGCAGCCAGGTAACGCTGCACCATCATCTGGTCCGTACCATGGGTCCCGAGGGTCAGAAACATGCCTCCGATAACACCTGCCCAGATCGTAAATGTCTCAGAGAAATCCCAGCTGAAATCGAACACTCGAAACTTGTCCTGCTCCTGACCATAGGCCAGGTATTGTTCCCAGCCTCCCGGCAGTTCATTCAGCAGGAATCCCACGGCCAACAGCCCACCTCCCAGGTAGACGATCAACTGGACGCAATCGTTCCAGATCACGGACCGGATCCCGCCAAAAAACGTGTACACGATTGTCGCCACTCCCAGGATTACCACGCAGGGTGTGATCGACAGCCCGATCACTTTTTCCAGCACCAGCGCGGTCAGGAACAAACGCAGGCCATCCCCCAGGTTCCTCGTGACCAGGAACAGTAAGGAAGCCGCCTTCTTCGTGGCACCACCAAATCGACGATCCAACACCTCGTAGGCGGTAAACATGTTTCCCTGGAAATACTGGGGCAACAGGATCCAGACAATCAAGATCCGCCCGATAATGTACCCCAGGGCCAACTGCAGGAAACGAAGATCACCCGTCTGCTGAGCATAGGCAATTCCTGGCACGCTCAGAAACGTGACCGTGCTGGTCTCGGTGGCAATAATCGAGCCCAGCAATGCCCACCAGGGAACGTCACGTCCACCGAGTAAATACTCGGTTAAATCCTTCTTGCCGCGACCTACCCAGAGACCGAACAGGATCACCAGCAGCAGGTAACTGACCAGGATCAGCAGATCCCAACCACCAATTGATAAATTCACGCGAGCGGTCCGTTACGTCATGTTTTCCAGCGGTTACAATACGAGGCAATTCACCCATCATAGCAGACCAGCAAAACCATGCTCAATGATCTTACCACCGAAGCCAGCAATCCTGGCTCACGCGCAATTGACGAGCTCAGTGCTCAACAAATCGTGCAGTTAATGAACCGGGAAGACACCCTGGTTGCCGCCGCTGTTGCCAGCCAGGCGGAGATCATTGCCCAGTCGATTGACGTGATTGCCGACCGTATTTCCGCGGGAGGACGATTGATTTACCTGGGCGCCGGCACCTCGGGACGGCTGGGAGTCCTGGATGCCAGCGAATGTCCTCCTACCTTCAACACGCCACCGGAAATGGTGGTCGGCCTGATCGCCGGGGGCAACCAGGCCCTGACCCGTTCCATCGAGGGTGCCGAGGATCATCCGGAAACAGCTCGTCACGACCTGGAACAGATTCGTCTCTCGGACGTAGACGTCCTGGTCGGTATTGCTACCAGCGGTCGTACTCCCTACGTCATCGCCGGACTCGAATACGCACAACAGGTTGGCGCCTCCACGATCGGCCTGACCTGTAACGCCAACAGTAAACTGGCCTCCATCCCTGACCTGTTGATTGCCCCGGTCGTGGGACCCGAGGTGATCACCGGATCTACCCGGCTCAAGGCGGGCACGGCCACAAAAATGGTTCTCAATATGCTCACGACCGGTGCCATGGTCCGACTGGGAAAAACGTTTGGGAACCTGATGATCGATTTACGCGCCAGCAACATCAAGCTGACTGATCGCTCCCGCAGGATCCTGATGCAGTTGACTGACCTGGATGCATCAACGGCAGAGCAATTACTCGGGGAGTGCGACGGAGAGTTGAAGACCGCCATCGTATCTCATTTACGTACCACGACTCCGCAGAATGCCCGACAACTCCTGGCAGAGGCTGACGGTCACCTGCGGCAAGCCCTGGAGCAAGACAAGCATGGATGAAGCATCCCCGGACAACCTGCTCAAGGTGGCTGGTGTCCAGATGGATATTGCCCTGATGGACCTGGAAGCCAACCTGGTGGCCATGGAAACACACCTGGCTGAAACCGCTGCCCAGGGAGCCCAGCTGACCGTATTTCCCGAATGCGCATTGACGGGTTACTGTTTCGACAGCCTGGAAGAAGCATTACCCTACGCGGAATCCATTCCCGGCCCCAGCACCGACCGCCTGGCCCAGCACTGTGCCAGGCTGGGCGTCTTCGTGATCTACGGCCTACTGGAACAGGCTGGCGAGGACTTGTTTAATGCCTGCGTGCTCGTCGGACCCGACGGTGTGATCGGCTCGTACCGAAAAATTCACCTTCCTTTCCTCGGTATTGATCGATTCACCACACCCGGTGATCGGCCTTTTGCCACCCAGGCCGCCGGTCCACTGAACGTGGGCATGAACATCTGTTACGACGGCGCGTTTCCTGAATCCAGTCGTATCATGGCCCTGCAAGGCGCTGACCTGATCGTCCTGCCCACGAACTGGCCACCCGGTTCCGAATCCACTGCAGATTACGTGATTAATGCCCGGGCCATGGAAAATACCGTCTACTACATGGCAGTCAACCGTGTCGGTACCGAACGCGGGTTCTCGTTTATTGGTCACAGCAAGATCTGCGATACCAATGGTGAAACCCTGGCCAACGCGGCTCACACGAATCCCGAGATCCTCTATGCGAAACTTGACCTGCAACGATCACGCACCAAGCACCTGGTGCGCGTCCCGGAAAAACACGAGATCAATCGGTTCGCCGATCGACAACCGCACTGGTATGGTGCCTTGAGCGAACCCGTCCGACCGGACCATCAAAAGAAATAATCCCGTTTCCCTGATTTATCACGGAGTCACCATGGATCTTCACAACTTGAACCATCGTCCATCCCGTATTCATCGCCGCCAGTTTATCCGCAATAGTCTCGCCGGCCTGGCAGCCTGCAGCCTGCCCCCTGTCTTTAACGCCTCATCGTACGCCAGCGTTTTCAATCGCGCGGCCGGTGATTTAAAGATTGAGAATATCAAACGCACCACGGTAAAAGTTCCTTACCGACCTGCTCCCCAACGAGCGATGGATCGTGAATTACCTCACTGGCGATACTCCGAGATCTTTGAGGTAACCCTGCAGTCAGGTCACGTGGGGTTCGGGGAAACACTGCTCTATTACACGTGGGGTGTCAGTCAGGACAGCGACGTGGCCCGCGTTCGCGGCAAGAATGCGGCTGATGTCATGTGGGATGACGAGCTGGGAGCCGGCCTGCAAATGGCCCTGTTCGATGCCGTAGCACGGGCCGCCGATGTTCCGGTTCATCGGCTACTGGGAAACCAGGTAGCCGACAAAACACCTCTCTCCTGGTGGAATATTGACATGGCTACGGACGATATGCTGTCGGAGTGCCAGGAAGCATATCGGCAGGGTTACCTGGCTTACAAGACCAAGGGCCGTCCCTGGTTTGACCTCTGGAACCAGGTGGAAACCGTGGTCAAGAAATTGCCTGGAAAGTTCAAGGTCGATATGGATTTCAATGACACGCTGCTGGATGCCAAGCGTGGTATTCCCATCCTCAAGGAACTGGAACAGTATCCTCACATTGACATTTACGAGACTCCTATTCCGCAGGGTGACATTGCCGGCAACCAGGCGATCTGCAAGGCCACGCGTGTCTCCATCGCCATGCATTACGGTAATCCCGATCCTCTCGTGGCTCTCCGCAACGACATCTGCGACGGCTTTATCATTGGTGGTGGTGCCAGTCGTCTCATAAAACGGGGAAGTGTCTGTGAGATGGCTGACAAACCGTTCTGGCTGCAACTGGTCGGCACCGGTATCACCGCTGCCTGGTCACTACACTTTGGCGCGGTCCTCTCCCACGCGACCTGGCCAGCCGTCAATTGCCACCAGCTGTACAAACATCAGCTGCTGAAGACACCGCTGCGCGTGAAAAATGGCTTCGCCGCGATTCCCAGCGGCCCCGGCCTGGGTTACGAACTGGACCAGGAGGCCATTGCCCGTTACCGCGTCCCGAAACCGGCCCAGCGGCCCGATCCTCCGCGACTGATTGAAACGACGTGGAAGGATGGACGTGCCATGTACACGGCCAACACGGGCGCCGTGAACTTCATGCTGAAACCGGGCATGGTTGGAAAAATTCCATACTACGAGCGGGGAGTACAGACGCGACTGCTTCCCAATGATGGCAGCGCACGCTGGAAAAAGCTGTACCAGGCCAGCCGGCAAGGCCCCGTCGTTTACAAGCCGTAAACTCACTGGCAAGCTGCTTACTCGGCAACGACTGGCGACACCAGGCGACCAATCTCGCTAATGACCGCTTCAACCTCGTCACCGGGCTGCAGGTAGGTTCCAGTCGTGTTACCCACACCAGCCGGGGTACCGGTGGAGATCATGTCTCCTGGCTCCAGCGTCACGAAACTGGAAATAAACTCGATGATGGCTGCCACCGGGAAAATCTGGTGAGCCGTGGAAGAATCCTGTCGCACCGTTCCATTGACACTCAAGGTTAGCTTCAGTTGCTGGGGATCGGCGATCGCATGGCTGGAGGTAATACAGGGGCCACAGGGACAAAAACTGTCATGCCACTTGCCGTGTAACCAGTCAAAGAAACCATCTTTCTCGCGTGGTTTTCGATCCGGATTCGGTCGAAACTTACGATCCGAAATATCGTTAATGACCGTGTAGCCAGCCACATGGCCGAGGGCGTCTGCCTCGCGGATTCCCTTGCCACCCTTGCCGATCACGATTGCCAGTTCCAGTTCCCAGTCGGTGGTGGCTGACGAGACCTGGGGAATACGAACCGGGGCTCCCGGATTGGTCAATGTCGTGGTCGGTGGTTTCATGAAGACATAGGGAAACGTCTCGGCACGCTCAGCTGCAATACCGCCCCCTTCTTCAATGTGCTTGGCATAGTTCCCGGCCAACAAGAACAACTTATTCGGACGCGGCACCGGGACCAGCAATTGGACGGTCTCCACGGGCTGGCGAATCACGGCAACGTCTGCCTCATCCTGTTCGTTCAACCAGGCATTCAGTTGCACGGCCGTCTCGTGTTCCTCACCGCCAGCTGGCAATAAAGTGAGCAGGTCATCCCCGGGAGAAAAGACCAGCTCCTTTCCCGTGGATTGCTTGTAGTGATCCGCAGCGGCCAGCAGCGAGATCACGTGGTTATCTCCGTAGAAGCCGGTCCGAAGGCCACTATCATCCTGGTATCGACAAACTCGCATATTCCCTATCCTTCTTTTCTAGATTACATCCGGATCCAACTTTATCGAGGAATGACTCGGGAAACAAGAACCTTTCCTCATTTCACGCACCTGGCTCCCTAGCCAATTTCGCATGCCATGCGACGTTCCTCGGTGGAAGCCTGGTAGATCGTATCGATCAGCTGCAACACGGCCTGCATCGATTCCACTGTATTTCGGCAATGATCCTGGTTTCCCCGGGCCGTCTCCAGCCAGTCTTGTAGCAAGGCCACACCATTACAGCCACCGTAGCCAGGCGTATCATCCGCGGGAATCGTGAACGTCTCTTCCATGGCATACCACTGCGGCTGGGGCCCGTGCACCTGCAAAACACCCCCGGTACCCGAAGCAGCTGGATCCCAGTGAACCCATCGTTCGCTGCCCCTGATACACCAGTGGGACTCGCCGGCCCAACGCGGCACCCAGTAACCACCGGTAAAACTTGCCAGCGCACCATTGGCCAAATCCAGGATCGCCACCCCACCATCTTCAACGTCCACATCGGTTGCTCCGAATTGCCCGGTGCGAGCCGTCACTCCCACAACCTGCTGGCTGGTAACGTAGAGCAACAAATCCAGGAAATGGCAAGCGAGCCAATTGAAGAAGCCCCCTGTACTGGTTGGCTTGTCGAACAAGTAGTGCGACTTGCCACGACGGTTCACATCACTGGTAACGAAGTTCATTTCCAGGCTAATCAGCTTTCCAAAACGGCCATCATCGATCATGTCCTTGATACGATTTGCACCACGATCGTAGCGCCAGTTATATCCCGTTTGAAAACTGATCCCCGCTTTTTGCACCGCTGCCACGATCTCCTGGCCATCGACCGCAGAGCCGGCCACCGGTTTCTCGGCCATCACGTGTTTGCCGGCTGCTGCCAGCCTGACGATCGTGGCTGGCCCCACGTCGTTGGGTAAGCAAACCATAGCGCCATCGAATTCCGCACCATCCAGTAACTGTTCCACGTTCTCGAAACGAGGCAGGCCCGCATACTGTTCCTCCAGGCTGGTGGTGGCACCCTGGTAACCGGGTACCAGGGCCACGATTTCGATCTCATCTTGCAGGTTGGCAACCAGGTCCCGCCAGCCGGCTCCATGGGGATTATCCAGGCCTATGAATGCCACTCTAAATTTACTACTCATCGCTATTTACCTGTTCCTAGAATCAAGGTTTCATGGATTATCTCGTTCGCTGGGCAGGGGATAGGGTTCCGCGAAGGACGCAAATCCCCCCAGCCCGCCATCAACCTCCAGGTCGGTCGCGGTGACGAACGACGCGTCGCAACTGGACAGCCAGAGAATTGCCTGGGCTACCTCGGCCGGCTGACCAATGCGTCCCAGGGGATGCCGGTTGGCCACGACATGATCACCTCCCTGCTCATCCAGGGTAGCTTGCAGCAGGGGCGTTGCGATCGCACCGGGTGAAACTGAGACCACGCGAATTCCATCGCGTGCATACTCCACACCCCACTGACGCGCCTGCATGATATTGGCCGCCTTAATCGGTCCGTAGGCAGGTACCTCGCGCGCCGTTCGATGACCCTGGCCACTGGCCACGTTGACCACCACGCCCTGCCCCTGCTGTTTCATCTGGCGGATGGCATGCTTGGCCATAAACGAGTAACCGGAAAAATTAATGTCGACCATCCGTTGCCACAGTTCACCAGGCATCTGGTCCAGCGGCACATACGATTCACGAGGCTGGATGGCAGCATTGTTGACCAGCACATCGAGGGCACCATATTGTTCGACCGTCCAGGCGACCGCTTTTTCACACGCCTCTTCAGACGCCACGTCTGCTGGAAAGAAAACGATCGCCTCGTTGCCGTCATCAGACGCCAACTCCACGATATCCACGCAGACCACGCGTGCCCCCGATTCCGCAAACCGTTGACAGACCACCTGGCCAATCCCACTGGCACCGCCCGTTACCAGTACGACACGGTCCGTATTGTCATAGGAAACAGATCCCCGAGGTCGATTCATTTCTCGTACTCCACTGAAGTCAAATTCGCGGCAATCGCCTGCCATCACAAACAGAGCCAGCCTGTTATTGTCGGAAAGACTACGCTCACTGACAAGTTCCCCAACCTGACGACTGGCCTGTTCGCAACCCCGTGATACAATAACAGCTTATAGCCTATTTACCCTTAGCTACCGACCAGTTCCATGGCTCCATTGATCGGATATTGCACGAACGTTCATGCCGGTGCTGACCTGCAGACGACACGCGACAATCTTGCGCATCACTCCCTGGGCGTAAAAAATATCGTCTCACCCGAGCAGCCCATGGGTATTGGCCTGTGGCTCTCTGCATCGGCAGCCTCCAGGCTGCGACAAGATGATCAATTCAACGACTTTCGCGACTGGTTAAGCCAGGCGGGACTGGTTCCGTACACCATGAACGGATTTCCCTATGGGGATTTTCATCAAGAAATCGTCAAGCATGACGTTTACCAACCGACCTGGGCCGAACCCGCTCGACAACAATACACGCTCGACTTGATTGACCTGCTCCATCGGTTGCTGCCAGCCGAGCAGGAAGCCACGATTTCCACGCTGCCAATTTGCTGGGGTAATCCGGCACCTGCTGAAGACACCCTCCAACAGGCAGCCCGCAACCTCCAGCAAGTCGTCCAGCAACTGGTTCAATTGGAAAAGGAGACCGGTCGTTGCATATCGATCTGTCTGGAGCCGGAGCCAGGTTGTTTTCTCCAGCGCAGCGGAGACATCGTGGATTTCTTCGAAAATTATCTTCTACCCGCTGGCGACGAGAATGCCACCCGGCGTTACCTGAGGGTTTGCCACGATGTCTGTCATGCAGCAGTCATGTTCGAACCGCAGGCTGACGTGCTGGATCGCTACCTGGACGCGGGGCTACAGGTTGGCAAGGTGCAGGTCTCTTCCGCGGTCGTTCTCCCCAGGGAGGTTACCGAATCGACCGAGTGCGCTGCCGCCCTGGAACAGCTAGCCGGGTTTGCAGAGGACCGTTACCTGCACCAGACGGTGGTAGAATCGAGTGATGGTAGTTCGCGTCGTTTCTTTGAGGATCTACGAATCGCGTTGGACGAGATCGATGCAACCCAGGCAGCGGGGACCGAGTGGCGTGTTCACTTCCATGTCCCTATTTACCTGGAGACCTTTGCTCACCTGCACACCTCACGCGCTGATGTGGAATCCTGCCTGGCAACCTGCCGCCAACGAGAGATCCAGACGTCGTTCGAAGTAGAGACCTATGCCTGGGGTGTACTGCCTGGCGACCTGCAGGTTCCCGAACTGGCAACAGGCATTGCCCGGGAGATCCAGTGGTTTGAGCAACTCATGCAAGCCTAAGCAACCGGATTTATTCCAGCGGGCGATATTCCGGGTGATCACGAAAGAATCGCTCTGACATCTGGAGACGATGCTTCCTGACCAGGGCCGCCGTCCGCACGTTACCGTGGTTTTTTCCTTCCATCATCTCTACCTCGGCATCGCTCTTGAGCGTTTCCAGTGTCTTCATTATCTGCACGACGGCTCCCTCCAGGTAGAACGTATCCAGTTCTCCCATGGCGATATGAAGCTTGCCCCGGAGCTTCGGTTCCAGTTGTTTCCAGCGACGCTGAAGAAGGACATTGATGTCGTAGCTGCGCCAAGCCTGGGCCACGACGGGATCTACTGTGCCCTTCTTACGATCCCAGAGCAAACGGGGTAAACCTCGCTCATCAAGGGGACTAAAAGCCGCCTCGAACGACTTCAACTGGCCCCCTCGCCCGAGGCAATCATCCATGCGACCAAACGACTCATACCAGAGCACGGGACGAGTCCCCTGCCGGGCAATCGGACGCCGCTCATTTTCCTCGTTAAAGTACAGGCTCAGTGGTGGATTCGCATAGAGATTTACCTGCTGGTAATCGCGAAAATCAACCGGATCTGGTGACGTACTCCAGGCACCACCGAAGGTGTCCGGGTAATTCACCTGCAACCAAAGCGACGACCATCCTCCTGAACTATGGCCGGTCACGAACCTGGCCGTGGAAGCTGCCACCGTCCGAAAACGCCGATCGATCTCGGGAATCATCTCCTGAACCAGTGATGCTCCGCGCGGACCGTTGGTGGCACTATCCGCATACACATGGTGTCCCCACTTGCACTGTCCATCCAGCAGGACGCGGATGAACTCTGCCTCACCTTCTTCAGCCGCAGGTGCACCTTGCTGGTACCTCCTGGCCATGGAAGTGCAGCTGTCGCCAAATCCGGAAACCACGTAAATCACCGGGTAGCGGCGCGTGGGTTCGTCGAAGTACGAGAGATCGGAAGAGCGTCG
>JAYGDH010000256.1:0-8518 GCA_046583055.1 Pirellulaceae bacterium
GAAGCCTGCTGAAACGAAGCCTGCTGCAGTTCAGGAACTTCCTGCACCTGGAACGAAAACGACAGGTGCCACGTCGCAGCCGGAACCTGCGACAGCCAAGGAGGGGTCGGAAGCCAGCAAGCCATCGCCTCAGGCGACCAAGGGCGGTGAGGCATCCAGGTAGCATTGACTGGTTCAGCCGAGTTGACTGTTGTGAGATATGGACAAGTAATCCACGATCGGTTCAGTGGTTTTTTGACACCGGTCAAGGTGGTTGGGATGATTCCCGTTCCGGATTTCTGAAACAGGTGTTTTGCTCTAAAACAACAGTATATTGATCGGGTGTTTCTTCGGGTATTGGTCACGGGAATCTGATGTCTAGTTCGGACGTGGTTGCTAAATCGATCCAGGGCAGGCGAGTTGCTTTCGTGGGGAAGCTGGGTGGACTCACCAAGCGTGAGTTTCAACAGTTGGTTCGCCAGGAAGGCGGTTTTGTTTGCAGTCGCAAGGACCTGGAGGCTGCGGATGTGGACTTGATTGTCATGGGTGCTGATCAGTGGCCTCCCGTGGATCCCTCGCAAACGTTTACCGAGGTGGTCCAGGAAGCTGTGGCTGATGGCCAGATCGAGATTCTGACAGAAACTCAGTGGTGGGAACGGCTGGGCTTGATGGAGGCGGATCATCACATTCGTCGGCTGTATACCCCGGCGATGTTAGCCGAGCTACTGGACGTATCGATTTTGATTATACGGCGCTGGCATCGACGTGGCTTAATCGTTCCCGCTCGGGAAGTTCACCGCTTGCCGTATTTCGATTTCCAGGAAGTGGCCACGGCACGTCGACTCGCCGAGATGTTAGCTGCGGGTGCCTCGCCGCAGGCGATTGAACAACGGTTGGAAGAACTGGCTCGTTTCGTACCTGATGTGGATCGGCCGTTAAGCCAGTTATCGGTGATTGTCGAGGGGAAGACCTTGCTGCTAAGGCAGGGAGAAGGATTACTGGAGCCGGGTGGACAGCTACGCATTGATTTCGATGCTCTGGAGATGGAAGACGAATTGACCTCGGATGAGTCCGAATCTACGACCTTCGATCCTGATGAGGATCCACCTGTCTTGTTACTGGAACGGGCGGTGACACAGGCTACGGAGCCGATGGATGCCGAGGGAATGTTACAGGCTGCTGCCGACCTGGAAGATGGTGGCCAGCTGGATCAAGCGCTTGAAATGTACCGGGCTTGCCTGGCAGCCGGGGGCCCTCACCCGGAAGTTTGTTTCCAGTTGGCGGAGTTATTGTATCGCATGGAAGATGTGGGAGCAGCCCGCGAACGTTATTATATGGCCATCGAGCTGGACGAGAACTTCGTGGAAGCCCGTGCTAATCTAGGTTGCGTGCTGGCAGAAACTGGTGAACCGGAGTTAGCGATCGCCGCTTTTCGCGGAGCGCTTCGTTATCACCCCGACTACCCGGATGCTCATTATCACCTGGCACGGGTCTTGGATGAACAGCAGCTTTATGAGGAAGGATTAGGCCACTGGCGGGAATTTCTGGCCCTGGCACCGGACAGCCCCTGGGCTGATCAGGCCAGGCAGCGTCTACTGGAACAGTGGGATTGAGGCCCTGTGAGGGGTGTGCGGAACCGGGTGGGGAGTTTATTCTTAACCAACATTGAGTCCGAATGAACTGGCACACCAACCGTGGGCACATGTGGTCCAAATGAGTGAACTATTTCTTCATTACGAAAAGGTGAATCCTACGACGTGGGTTTACCTCTCTTCGTTTCTAATTATTGGTCTGTACTTCAAGTTCAACCGCTTCTGGAGCGTGCGCAACCTTGATGTGATCTTGTTAATCCTGTTTGCCCCTGGTCTGGTGCTGGTGCACCTGGGCCAGCAGGAACAACTGACCGTCCGTTCGTTGGCGATGGAGCTGGAGCAAAGAGGACAGGAGCAGTCCGGTACGGAAGAAGTTCCCACTGGCGGGGAGGCTGAAGCATTGCGGACAACCGTGCCACGTTCATTGTTGCTGCCGGGTAACCAGGGAACAAGTAGTGATTCTTCGACAGGTTCCGATGCGGAATCTATCGAGGTTCAACGACAGTTGATTACAGATCGAATGGTTTATGCGGAGCGATTGCAGAGACGGGGATTCATCTGGTTGATGGTCATTGGTGGCCTGTTCGTGGTGCGCCTGTTATTTGATCCAACGATGGTCCGACGACCCCTGCTTGATCCGAACCTGAGTCTTGGTGGTCTGACATTCATCGGGTTGTCGTTGTTTGCATTCCTGGTGGTTAACGTGATGATTGCCGGTCGCCCGTTAGCTGGCGAGGAGATGAATTCGGGTGCTGCCGTGTCGTTGCCTCAGCAGGCCATGGCCAGCCAGTCACCGGACATACGCCAGGGTCCCGGTTATTCACTTCTGGAACGTGTGCCCAGTGTACCCATCATGCCCTGGCGAGCAGACGACATTCTGCAGTTACAACCGGTTGATTATTCACTGTCCCGGTTACTGGTCATCTTTTCTCACCTGGCAATCGTGTTGGGGATGATAGTGATAGGTTACTGGCATTTCGAGAACATCAAGACTGGTATTGGAGCGGCGACTCTCTACTTGATCTTACCGTACACGGCACAGATGGGTGGTCGTGTGGATCATGCGTTTCCAGCAGCGATGCTGATCTGGGCTGTTGTGTTTTACCGTAGGCCGCTGGTTTCGGGAGCGATCCTGGGATGCTCTGCTTGCATCTATTACCCGTTGTTCCTGTTGCCATTATGGATCAGTTACTATTCACAACGAGGTTTGTTCCGCTTCCTGGCAGGTGTGATGACCAGCCTGACGATCCTGGTCGTGTTGCTTTATCTTAATACCGGGAATCATCAGGATTTCATAGCGCAGTTGCGGCGTATGTTTGGCCTAATGACACCCCGCATGGATCACTTGCAAGGTATCTGGATGTTAGGCTGGGACCCGGCCTTTCGCTTGCCGGTGATGACGGCATTTTTTGCCCTCTCTGCGACTCTGGCATTGTGGCCGGCTCAAAAGAACCTGGGAACCTTGATGAGTTGTTCTGCGGCCTTGCTGGTTGCGACACGTTTCTGGAATGGAAACGGGGGTGGATTGTACATGGGGTGGTACCTTCCCTTGATCCTGATCACGGTGTTTCGACCGAACCTGGAAGACCGCTTGGCAATCACCGTGCTGTCTCCCGGTTGGGCTCGTAACCGTCGTACATTATCGCATAATGATTAGAGGATCTAAGGTGCCATGAGTTCTCCGGCAGATGAACACAAGGCGGCCGCACCCTCGCAGCTGCGGTGCGCCGTGGTTACCGTTAGTGATACGCGAACCCTCGAGACCGATTCGGGAGGCCAGCTGGTGGTGGATCTTCTGACCGCAGCAGGGCATGAGGTCCTGCGCCGGGAAATCATCCCTGATGATCCGAAGGTCATGACTCCCCTGCTTCTTTCCCTGCAGGGAGAGGAAGAAGTGGAGGCCGTGTTGATGACAGGTGGAACGGGCATTACCTCTCGTGACCAGACCTATGAAACCGTGACGCAACTGATCACACGACCGATTCCCGGTTACGGGGAGTTGCTGCGAATGCTTAGCTACGAGCAGGTGGGCGCGGCGGCCATGTTAAGCCGGGCAACAGCAGGTTTGATGCAGCAAACGGTGGTATTGACCATGCCTGGATCTCCACGGGCGGTGGAGCTGGCGATGCAAAAGATAATTCTTCCCGAGTTATGCCATTTAGCCCGGGAAGCACGGCGTTAAATGCCCCTCCGACCAGCCTCAAGAAGACGCCCAAAAAGGACCGATAACTAGGATACAGTGAGTTCCTTCGCTGCGCGGTCTATTTGGGGAATAGTACAATGAGTCGGCGTTTTCTCTTAGTGCTGTTGTTATTGGCTGGCGGTGCATGGTTCTTCGCAAAGAATTATCGCCTCGAGGGTCTGCAGCATTTGCGTGTGCATCGACGAACCCCGTCGGAGTCGATGCAACTGAATGACGTCCTGCCGGTCACTCGCCAGGGAGCGGTGATCCGGGTTGGTTCCTTTAATGCCCAGGTGCTGGGTCGCAGCAAGTCGGAGAAGGTCCTGGTCATGGAGATCCTGGCGAGGATTGTCCGGCAGTTTGATGTGTTAGCCCTGCAGGAGATCAGCGCCGAGGACCAGGATGTGCTAGCGCGGTTGATCGAGCGTGTTAATAGTGATGGACGGCGATATGATTATGTCGTTGGCCGACCACTGGGAAAATTAGCACCCAGAGAGCAGTATGCATTCCTGTTCGATCGAGAAAGTGTCGAGATCGATCGCGATCAGCTCTATACCGTGGAAGATCCACAGCAGTTGTTGTATCGCCCGCCGCTGGTCGGTTCGTTCCGAGTTCGTGGACCTGCCCGGGAACAGGCATTTACCTTTACGCTGGTCAACCTGCGGATGGATTCCAGTCGGGCAGCAACGGAACGGACGTTCCTGGACGACGTGTTTCGACTGGTCCGTGACGATGGCCGAGGCGAGGATGATGTGATTCTCCTGGGAGATTTTCAGGCTGACGATGAACACCTGGGGCCAATCAGTAAGATTGCCGGGATGGCGATTGCGGTTACGAAAACACCGACCAATCCAGACCAAACAAAGCAGTGGGACAACCTGGTTTTCGACGCGCAGGCAACCAAGGAATTTACAGGCCGTTCCGGGACTCTGAACCTGATGCGGCAATATAACCTTTCGCTCCAGGAAGCCCTGGAAGTGTCCGATCACTTACCGGTCTGGGCAGAATTCAACATCCACGAAGGTGAGGCCGTTCCGGCAGCCAAGGTTCCGGCAGAAGAGGTCCAGGCACGCAAGGAAGGGGCAGCCGCGCGTTAAGCAGGAGCGGAGATGCGGACAGCAAATTAATCGCGATTGCCGGACTTTCGCCGTTTCTTTTTCTGGTCCTGTAATCGTCGCCGAGTGTTTTCACAAAGCACGCAGCGCCGCTTGAAGTAGCGACTGGTCCCGATGCTGATTTTCTTTTCATTGATATGGAAGAACTCCCGACGCTTGGGCCAGGGCCGCTGGCAATCTTCGCAAACCCGTTCGTCCAGGCGTTTCATGGTGCGGCGCAGTTCCTTGGCCGAGCCCAGCATTTCCGTTTCCCGTTCCAGGCGGCGGTTTTTCCAGTGCCGAATGTTGTCCCGGCGAATGCGGCGACGAGCTCGTTCCTGCTTGGCCAGCGAGTATTTCATCAATAATACTTCGTCCCGGGTGGCCTTCAGGCCAAACTGGCTTTGGATGCGGGAGACGGTGCTGCGAGCCAGTTTCCACTCCTTGCCGATTTCTTCCGGGGTCATCCGCTGGCTTTGTTTTTTTAGGAACTTGAGGAACGTTTGTTTTTCACCTGGCTTCCATTGCTTCTTGTTTCGCATCGATCGTGATCGTTTACGATCCGCGAGTTTCATGCGTCCCCATTTCTTGGTGATGGCCCAGACGGACCGAGGAGGTTCACCAAGTAAAACAAATTCAAACACGTGCAGCGGTGTCAGGCCTTCCTTCTTGTATTGTTTCATTAACTTCATCTGGTCAGTAGACCATTTCAGGCGGCCAGGGCGTTGCTCGATCAGGTTCAATCGTGCGGCCTGGCTGCGGATGGCGTACGGGGTGCGGCCCAGGATAGTTACTTCATCAAGACTTCGTTGTTCGCGAACGATTTGTGCTTGCAAGGCGTCCTTCTCGGTCGAAGTCCATCGTTTCCCAGGCATTCCGTTATCCTCGTTTCTTATGCCACCGTTGATCGTATCCCGCCACGGCGTCTCATGGACATCCGTAATCAGTTTGCGCCAACAGGTAACATGGTGGGGCCTGTTTTCCAATCCGGCCGGGTAGTTGTGGAAACGACCTGATACGCGGACCGGTTCTCTAAGGTATAACAGCCGGTTGGCTGTCGTGGGGATCTGCGTGGGTTGGATCACGATCCGACCCAGCGAAGATGGACTCAAATATAATCGAATCGTTCGGGACTACAAGAAACCCCCCCCCGAAAGATGGTGACCGGGCATTGGAATCAGGATCAGTTCCAGGGATTCTTCCAATCACCCCAATGGCTGAGATAACGTTGATATACAGGTTTTTCTGAGGCCTTGCTTTGGAGCCATTGCTTGGTTTCCAAGACGATCTCTTGTTCCTGTTCGAGGGCCAGGTTTCCCAGCATGACACTGGCACGTAGAAACGTGAAATAGGTATCCAGCACATCGCAGCGACAATAATCGTTGATTTCCAGCAGTGAACCCTGTTCGTAAAGATCCTGGACCATGGAACCCTGGACATCCATTTTTCCGGGTTTTCCCAGTAGGTTGGCTGCCAGGTTCAAACCGCCGTTAAAGCGTGAAGCACCGGAATTGGTGAGGACTTCCATCAGGTCCAGGTGGGACGACGTGTTGTAGCGGTTACGGGGTTGTTCGTACGAGCGGGCACCAGGAGCAAACCAGCGGGGTACGCTCAAACCGTAGCGAAAAGCAGCCAGTTCCAGCAGGGGAAGGTCGAAGGTGCGACCATTGAAGCTCACCAGCGTCGGCTGCTGGTACGCTTCCCAGCCCTGCCAGAAATGCCGTGTGATGACATGTGGGCGAAATTCCGGCTCATCCAGAGCCACGATTTCCACCAGGCGATAGGAGGCATCCACTTTTCCTGCCACTACGGAAACAGGTACTTGAAAAGTATAAGGAATGAAGTCGCTGTTGTATTTTTCCATCAGTTCACCACGGTAGCGAGCGATCGCGTCGGTGCCTGATAAGTGATCTTCGGGATAGCGCACGCGCGCGACCAGGTCGCCGTCAGCGACACTTTCCACGTCGAATACCAGGTATTGAATTGAGTTACTTGGCATCAACAGGCCCCTTTCCAAGGAGGTTCTAAGTGGGGATGATGCGTCAAGCCTACCAGAAAACGAATAGAACATCGATCATCCATCCTGGAGCAACGACATGATCAACCGAGACCGCTTACTGGAACGATTCCTGCGATATGTCGTGATTGCCACGACCTCCGATCCGGATGCAGATGGTTACCCCAGCTCAGCCGGGCAGTGGGAACTGGGTAAGCTTCTGGTGGATGAATTGGTGGCCATGGGACTGGCGGAGAGTTGTCAGGATGACCATGGCCTGGTCTTGGCGACCCTGGAGAGTAATAGCATGACAGCCGTTCCTGCAATTGTCTGGAACGCACACCTGGATACGTCCCCAGAGACATCGGGTGAAAACGTGAAGCCTCAGGTCGTGAAAGATTATTCGGGAGGTGACCTGCAGTTACCAGGTAACCCGGAGGCCGTGATTCGCGTGGCAGAAAACCCGGAATTGGATCAGCTGTTGGGGTGTACCCTTGTGACGACCGATGGCACGACCCTGCTGGGTGCGGACGACAAGGCGGGCATTGCCATTATCATGGAGGCCGTGGAATCGCTACTGGAAAATCCCGAGATCGTGCATGGCAGGATCCAGGTGCTTTTCACCTGTGACGAGGAAATTGGACATGGAGTCGATTTTGTCGACATGGACCGACTGGCCGCCGTGGCAGCCTATACCGTGGATGGTGGCCAGGCGAGTGAGATCGATGTGGAGACATTCTCTGCCGACCTGGCCACGGTCACGATCCGGGGTGTCAATATCCATCCTTCCATTGCCAGGGACCGGATGGTGAATGCGATGCGGGCAGCGGGCTGTTTTCTTGATCGGCTGCCGCGCGAGATGGCACCCGAAACCACGGCTGGACGTGATGGTTTCATTCACCCTTACTCGATGGTCGGAGGAGTTGCTGAAGTAACGATTCAGTTGATCCTGCGTGATTTCGAAACGGACCAACTGGCGGTCCAGCAGGAGTTACTGAGATCGCTAAGTGAACAGGTGAACCAGGAATTTCCTGGAATCACAATCGATGTTACCGTGATTTCGCAGTACCGTAACATGGCGAAGGGACTTTCCCGGGAACCGCGCGCGATTGCCTATGCACAGCAGGCCCACGAACGATTGGGGCGCGTAGCCCGGATGACCACCGTGCGGGGCGGGACGGATGGATCCCAGTTAACGGAAAAGGGATTGCCGACACCAAATCTTTCCAGCGGTCAGCACAATCCTCATTCACCTCTGGAATGGGCTTGCCTGGATGAAATGGTACAGGCCGTGGAAGTGTTGGTCGAATTAGCACAGGTTTGGGCCGGATCATCCGTACATCCTGATGAAAACGATTGAATCCTTCGGTTTTTTAATTCCTCGCCAGTGAGAAGAGGCAGGCTCGTAATTACAATGATGAAGTAGTTTTATCGAGTTGTCGGAGACTGCCTGATGTTTACCTATGAAGAGACACGCGGCCAGCAGTTGCTGGATGAAGCGGAAGGCTATCTTGACCTGATCCTTTCCCTCTCCGATCGTTATGATCTGGAGGTGACGATTCGGGACCGGTTGGCACAGCGATCCCTGGATTGCCTGGACCAATTGCCCGAGATAATGAAGCGAGGAGAACGCTATTACCATACCTGGGGAGTATCGTTACAGGTAATGGAGCGT
>JAYGDH010000315.1:0-3185 GCA_046583055.1 Pirellulaceae bacterium
GGGCAGGCACCAGCACAAGGCCAACGAGCAACACCAGGTAGAGCATCCTGAACAACTCCCTGGCGATCCGTCGAAGCATCATGAAACGATTCCTTGTGCAAAACCAAGTGGTACGGGTTAATTGGTCCTGATTGTACCGGATGCAAGGCATGACACGAGGTCTTGCCCAACAGTCCTCACGGCGTTTCCTCGTCCCAGAAAACCTCTGACCGTAGTCACTGACATACTCGTAATTAGACCATTCGTGTGTTACAACAAGAACAGGTCCCAGGGACATTCGTTTTCTCTAGCCGGTGCTTCACCCATGGAATCTGCCAGCAGCAGGACTGCCTGGGCAGACTCCAGAACTTACTAACAAACACCTTTGTTTCTTCAGTCATTGGAGTCTTGAGCCGTGCCATTCCTTGTCATTGTCGGCGGACCCGATCGCGGTCGCTATTTCCAAATCGAAGAAGGACAAACACTGGTCATTGGTCGCAGCCAGACAAGCGACACACAAATCAATGATCCACGTGTATCGCGAGTTCATTGCCGGGTGGTTGTCGACGGCGGCACGATCACGCTGCTGGACAATGACAGCGCCAGCGGCACTTTCATCAATGGAAACCGGGTTTCTCGCCAGGAATTAAATACCGGCGATACGTTCTCCGTCGGTGACACGACCTTGCGTTACCAGCTAGACGCAAACGTTCCCGATGACCAACCCACCATTGCGCCCGTGGCTTCCAAGCCAACTGCTCCCCAGGACGTGCCGCAACTGGCTGACCTGGTCGGCGAAACATTTGCTCACTATCGACTGGACAAGATCCTTGCCAAGGGCAATACCGGAATGATTTTCAAGGCACAGGACACCGATCAGGATCGTGTCGTGGCCGTCAAGATACTGACCCCAGATCCCAATCACAGCGAAGAACAGCGAGACCGTTTTGTGCGGGCCATGAAAACCATGCTGCCCATCAAACATGATCACCTGGTCTCGCTTTACCACGCGGGAAAAACCGGTCCCTTTTGCTGGGCGGCCATGCAATATATTGACGGCGAGAGCCTGACGGAATTGATCAGTCGCATGGGCATTGAAGGAATGCTGGACTGGCGCGAAACATGGCGCATCGGCGTCCAGATCGGACGTGCACTGGACGCCGCCTACGAACAAAAGATCATTCACCGTAATGTAACTCCAAACAATATTATGCGACGTCATGCCGACCGTGCCTGCCTGCTTGCTGACCTGATGCTGGCCAAGGCCCTGGAAGGAACTTTCTCCCAACAGATCACGGCACCCGGGCAACTCATCGGTGAAGTACCGTACATGGCGCCAGAACGAACTCGCGATTCCGACCCGGTCGATACCCGTTCCGATATTTACGGACTGGGGGCAACCCTTTATGCATTAATGGCAGGACGCCCCCCCTTCGAGAGTTCGTCCTTGCCGGAACTGGTCCGCATGGTAAGGGAAGACGAGCCTACGCCGCCCAAGCAATTCCAGCTTTCGATCGACGAGAAATTCCAGGATGCGGTTGCCCGCATGCTGGCCAAAAAACCTGCTGACCGATACCAGACTCCCACCGAACTGCTACGTGATCTGGAACGGATTGGTCGATTCAACAATCTCCAGGCCGACTGGACAGGCTGGTCAGGCTAGGCGACCGACTTCGCTTTCCTGTTTACCAGGTGAAGGCGACCGGAATTCTACCGATTTGTGCACAGCCGTGTACGTACTTTGAGCATCGCGAAACCCTCTGGCCCAACGGCTGCAAGAGCCGGGACAAGTCCCGGGGTGCCGGCGGAACACTCTTGGCTTCAATCAAGGCCAGGCCCGGCAACGAAATACCCATTCCCAGTTCCGGTCGCAGGAATCCAGCCTGGTCGTAAAACATCAGGTCATAGTCCAGTGTCAGCCGCAAGCCCAGGTCCTGGCACATGAAATGTTCTCGCTGGTATTCCACTAGCACGATTGGCTGGTCATAGATACGCGACAAGGCCTGGCTACTGTCGGGAAGGACAATCTGCAGTCCGCGGCGCAGTTCATGGTAACTGATATCCGCCAACGGTCGCTGCAGCGTCAATGGAGTTCGAAACTTGCCGGTCACCAGGTTTCTTCTCCACTTTACTTCGAAATAGACATGCTGATCGGGTAATGGCTGGTCATACCAGCGCAGACGTACCTTGTTACGGCGACCGACACCATCAAGATTGGCATGGCAGGTTGCCAGTTGCTCAGTATCGAAGTAAATACTTCTCACGACAGAAACAGGGCGATTAAAAACGACGCGTTCAAAGCGACTTTCCATGAGCTCACGGGCGAGGTCCAGGTTCGAGCGATCCAGTAGGTACTTTATTTCCCGCCTGCCGGCAAACGTGGGATCTACGGCCGAGATCTCGGTCAGTTGGAACGGTGGTTCCCATTGCTTCTGCAGCGGCAGCGAATTCTTCAGCGATCCACCCATTTTCCCTGTGCTCACTTAGAGAACATCAAGATTAACCAGCGAGATCTGGTAGTCGGGCAAATCTCGTTGCAGGGACGTCAACAGCGCTTTCTCCTGCTCAGTATCAGCCTTCCCCAGGACGACACGTAATTGTCCGTGGTCCTCTTGCAGGTCGAATCGCTGGATGACAATATTGCCAGTCGCCGCTTCCAGTTGCGGCAACAGGCTGCCCGCCAGGTCCTTGAACTGATCAGCACTGGCTGTCAGCGTCAGCAGTAGGCGACCACTTCGCTTTTCCGTGGTACAGTATCGCATCACCACGGCAAATAGCGTTACCACGGCAACCAACAGCAGTGCCAACCAGAGCTGCTCCGTTCCCAGGCAAAGCCCCAACGCAATACTGAGAAACAAGTAAACCAGCTCTTCCGGTTCCTTGATCGCAGCTCGGAAACGCACAATCGACAACGCGCCGACGAGTCCCAGTGACAGTGCCAGGGAAGACTTAACCACGGCAATCACAGCGGCGGTCACGATCGTCAACATGGGAAACACACGAGCCGTCGAATCCGTATCGGAAAGGCTTCGACTGCAACGGTTGTAGACGAATCTCAAGTAAAGGCCCAGCAGTCCGGCCAGCAGCAAAAAAATGGCCAGCCGCTGCAGCTCATTTACGTCAAAGGGCCCATCACCGATTGCCTCCAGGTTCAAAATATCCCGCAATTGACCCATCCCCTGTTACCCCATTTCGCTATGATTAAA
>JAYGDH010000321.1:0-7372 GCA_046583055.1 Pirellulaceae bacterium
ATTCCACGCCCCAAACCGGTCGTCACTTCGGCCTCACGAACTACCCGATCTTCTCGCGCCAACAACTCCACTTCCGTAACCGCCAGACCGGATACCCCTTCCTTGTAGGTGAAACACCAGACCGAGTGCAACAGCCATCCACTCGGGCTTTCGGGCAAACGTTCAGGGGATCGTTCTGAAGGATCGACCACGAATTCGTCTGCCTCAAATACCGTTTCAAAATTCCCCTTGGGAAGCTTGGCCAGACCCTTGGCGAGAAATTTACCGTAAACATCACCGCCGGGTTCGCGTACACGAATACCGAAATAGATTCTATCTGAAACCTCCAACTGGCCTCGGAGCACAAAGCGCCACCCGTCCTTGAGTAACACCGGTTTATGATCCAGCCGCGACACTGGTAACCCGGCCAGGTAAAGGGTAACCGACGGATTTTCCTTGGGCACTAACGGAATCGCCTTCAGGAAGGGGAGAGATTTCCCCTTGGCCGGGAACCATTCGCCGTAGATCCCCTCCCTTTCGCGATTCCCCCCGGAAGGCCCTAGTTCCAGTCGCGTCTTCCATCGATAGACCGGCTCGGGAACCTTTTCCTTCAATAACTCCCGGCCGATCGACGCCACGGCACGATGTTCGGCAGGCACGACCACCGATTCTCCGTCACTAAGACGTGTTAACAGGACCTGTCCATCGCTCACGTTCAATTCGGTACTTGTAACGCCCGCCTGCACTTCAAATGTAGTTCCTATCACCACCAGCGAGGCAGAAGGCGTATAGATGAGCATCGGTTTATCCACTGGCTGAGACTTCACGTTGGCAGAAAGAAAGCCTGACTTCAAGTGAAGCTTTTTCTGTCCCTGGTCAGAAAACGTCAGCATCGAATTCCCTGAAATCCTCGCCACGGAACCATCACGAAAGGTCAATTCAAACCACGAAAACGGAGAGAGCCCATCGATGGTTCCGCCCGAGATCTCGTCTCCCACCGACAGGTCATGGACTACCAGGCCCTCGTTGCCCGTCCACCGCAGGGGCCCACTGGCTCCACTTATCAAGGCAACTTCACTCCTGCTTTCCGGCCTAATGAAAAGCACAACCCCGAGCAGCACAGCGATCACCATGACCGTCGCCGCCCAATTCATACTCCACATCCTGCCAGGTTCCGGAGAATCAAACAGCAACGGCGTTGCCTCGCCGTCAGCCTGCTCTCGAAGCATTGAATCGAGTCTCGCATACTGCACAAATTCCCGCCTTACTTCCACGCTGTCTCGCAACAACTGCTGAAGTTGTCGGGACTCCCCTTCCGTAATCCGCCCGTCTAACCAGGCAGCGATCAATCGGTCATGATCAGTATTTGACATTTCATTCCTCCGTGGCCATTGCCTTTGACATACAGTCGCGCAGCCTTCTTCTTAGACGCTGTATTGATTTATAGAATGCCTGTTCGCTTTTCCCCAGCTCCTTGGCGACCCCCTTCATCACGACACCTGTCTGATGGACCCTGAGAAGAATCTTTCGCTGGACGGGTTCTATTTTCTGTAGGCAGGCTTGTAGGTGTTGTCGACGTTCTTTCTGGTAATCTCCGTCCTCTACCTCAGCCGCCACCAACTCCCACACTTCATCCGTGAAAACAAGTGGACTGCGAGCCACTCCCCTGCGGTACTTCAACGCCTCGAAACGCGAGATGGTCAGGAACCAGGCCCCAAAAGATGTCCCCTCCTCAAAGTCGCTAAACTTACACCATGCCACGACGCTCGCTTTCTGGAGAACCTCCTGCACATCATCCCAAGTCGGCAACAATCCTCTCAGAAACCAGCGAACCTGGGACTCGTTGGCCACGAGCAACTGGGTAAATAGCTGGTACCGCTTGTCCAACTCGTCTCTAGTGTGATTTTCATTGGGTCGATCGTTCATCACCGAGTTACTCCAATCCCAACGCCAATTGGACCTACATTTCCAGATAATTCCGTTTGGACCGTCAAGCCTGCTGTCCCAACCGCATTTTACTCCGGTAACCTCTGACTACAGTAACGAACAAGAGCATAGCAGCCGTCTTTCGGTCGAATGCTGTCAATGCCCTGATCTAACCGCGTTCGGCGCGACCCAGGAATTCCACGAAGACTTCCATCCCCTCTTCCAGGAAGCCCTGCAACTGGGACGCCACGGCAGCGATCCGCTTGGATCGTCGGAAGTAAAGCAGCACGCCCGGACGCATTTCGCAGCAGATCCCGGCACGCGCCGTGAAAAAGTCGACCAATTCCCTGTCCAGGTAGGCCCGCACCTCTTCTTCCACGTCCCCCATGAGCACGAAAGCCGACGAGAACTCAGCGTGCTGCTCAAAATCAATATCCTGCCCACCGACCATGCTCACCACCCGGTCCCAGCGACTCTCGGGACGCAGGGAAAACACCGGGCACACCAGCGTTTCCGCCTCCATGGCCAGCACGGACTGGCAGAACACCTTGGTATGCTTCCCGCTTCCGACCGTATAACGGAAATCAAACAGGGATACTCGCGCATGGGAAGTATCTGCCGCCATCAGGTTCGTCAACTGCTGCTTGCGTCCTGTACTGATCAACGACAGGCCGGCAAGCCGCTGCAACAGCGTCTCGTCACCTGTAGCATGAAACGGTAATCCCAACTCCCCAGCTGCCTCGGCCAGCGCCTGGGTACGTTGCTTCTCGCGCCATCGCTTCACCCACACGAACACGCAGACACCCAGGCCAATTACCGACCAGCAGATCATGGCAGCCAGCAAGCCACCACCCTTCTGCCGGGCTGCCAACACCAGTGCACCTATCATTGCGACATGCATAACCTGGTATCACCTCCGCTATGAGCCACCGCTCGCCTTGGCCTGCACACGCTTGGCAAAGCGATCCATGCGAATCACCCGCAACTTGTGTATACCGCGAGCAATCTGTTCCTGGGCATCTCGCGCCTCAAACTGGAACGTGATCAACGTCTTATCAGTATTGATCACGCGAGCTGTGCAGGTAACCTCCTGTCCCAGTGGCGTGGGAGCCAGGTGCTCCACGTCCACCTGCACCCCCACCGTGCTTTCTCCTTCTTCCAGCAGCGGCAACATCGCCTCCCGTGCCGCATGCTCGAGGAACCAAACCAGCCAGGGCGTTGACAATACCGCCGGCATCTGGTGATCCGCAAAATCGATCGCATGTTGCTCGGTGACAGTAAAGGCCATTTCACCTGTCTCACCGACCCGGGGACTACGTTTCATAACTAGGTTCTCTCGCCACGTTCCTGGGAATCATCCGTAATGTTACAGGCAACCGTACCTGCACGCTCGGTGCTCACCGTGAGCTGCCCAGCCGCCCGCATGGGAAACAGGTCTGCCACGGATCCGCAGAGTACCACCTGTCCGGCCTCCAGGTCGATACCATGATTGGCCAGTTCCTGCACCAACCATTCCAGTGAGTCGATCACCGTGGCCAGCGATTCCTCTCCAGTCACGCGGGCCATCTCGATCCCGTTCATTTCAATCCGCAACATGCCGCTACCGTTCGCAAGACTCCCAGCTGGATCCGGGGGCCTCACGAAACCCGCATGGATCGCGTTGTTAGCAATCAATTCAACGGCTGATGGCTGACTGCCTCGAAATACGAAATGGTGCAACTCGATAACGGGAAAGACGGTCTCGATTGCTGCCCAAATGGCGGCCTCGGAGGTATCCGTGGGGGACAACCCGGTTGCCAGCTGCACGGCCAGTTCTCCCTCGATCGCCAGCTGGTCAAACCGTGACCGGGACAACGTCTCGCCCGAGAGCCAGCTGCCGCTGTCGAGCAATCGACCGAACACGGGATGCTCAATTCCCAGCTGTTGCTGGATGCCGGGTGACGTGCAACCGACCTTGTATCCAATGACGGTTTCGCCACGCTGCTCACGCAGACGACAGACTTCCGCCTGGATCGCGTAGGCCTGTTTCCTGGTGAATTGCTGCGGTTCCGCAAAGAGCGTACCCGGTTGAACTGCGTCACTATCGCTCAGTTGTCGCTCGGCCAGCCCGGTCACGTCAATCATCATCTCGGCGTTCTCGCGCGTGATTTCTTCGATAGCCCTTCACCTCGAGCACGGGGGCGGTTACTTGAGAGGGTTTTCATACCAGGCAACATTCTGGGTGCCACGGCCTGCGTTGAGCAAGTCAAGATCGCCGTCCCCATCCATATCAACGCTGCGCAGATCATAACTTTGCTGCCCGGTATCCAGGGTATGGAGTGTGAAATTTCCCTGGCCGTCATTCTCGTACCACATGACCCGCTCGCTGCCGTACCCACACGTGGCTGCATCAATATCTCCGTCCTGGTCGTGATCCGCCACGGTCAGGCTGTGTGGATACTGAATATCGACATCGATATTGCGCAGCTTCCAACTCGGATTCTCGAACCAGATCACCCCGACGCCATGTCCGCGTGATGCCAACCAATCCACCTTGCCATCACCGTTCACATCTGCCGGCAAGATATTGGTGGCAGCTGTCTGGTTTCCTGCCAGCGGTACCTTCGTCCAGGATCCCTTGACCTGGCCCTTCCCGGGATTCTTCCAGAAGGCAAACCAGTTTCCATCCGCAAAGGGTTTTCCCTTGGCGCCCACGGCGATTTCCTTCCAGCCATCTCCATCAATATCGCCCGCACCCATGTAGTGGCTGCCTCCCCGGGCATCCCCGTTGGCAAACACGTGCCGATCCCACTGGGCGGCCCTACGGGGATTTTTCGGAATGCTGAACCAGGCCATGGTATCCTTCAATCCCTGGTCTGGAAAAAAGTTGTTAATCACCAGGTCATCACGACCATCGTTGTCGATGTCCGACGCCAGGATGCAATGAATGCCGGTAATCTCGTGGTCGATGGCACGTGCTGTCCACGCTCCCGCGGTGGCTTCTTTCCTGCCTGGGTTCTCCAGCCAGAAAGGATGTGCACTGGCCAGCGTTCCTGCCCAATCCAGGTCACCGTCTCCGTCCACATCAATGACCGCGCTATGAATACATCCACCTCCGGCCGGAAAACGATGAAGAATCACTTCCCTCTTCCAATCCGGAGCGATAAACAGGCTGACGCGGCCATTAAAACTGGCGATCACATCCAGGTGTCGGTCACCATTGGCATCCAGTGCCACCGCCGTGTTGCAGTGCCCCTGCTCCATGACGGTGTGTTTTTTCCAGTTCTCTGCCGCGAGGGCCTGCATCGATCCCAGCAGGCTCAAGAGCAGTCCTGTCATGAACGCGTTTTTCATTTCCTCTTCCCCCACCATTCTTGAAATACGATGATGAAAACCAGACGAATAACTCACTTATCCTATCGTAAATCCTGACGTGATAACATGCAGCAGCAAGTCCGTCAGCGCCCGGTTACTGCTACCACGCCACTCGCAATCACGCCCTGGCCAACATCACGGCCGAAACGCCACATGCTGCCGGTAGGCGGAGCCGGACTGCCAGGTAAAGGCTTCCGTGTAGTAATGCAGCATGGCCAGGTAACCAACAATCAAAAAGCTGGCCCCGTAGGGGACGTCATACCCCAGCACTGGCGTGACAAGGTAGTTGATCAGGGGATCCGCGAAGCAGCCGATCAGGTAGGTCAACAGGATCGCAACAACCGGGCAAACCCAGAAGATCCCCAGGCCCAGGTTGCTGACTACTCGATAGAGCAGGTTCTGGGCTTTGACACCGTGTCGGTTCACATCGTGGGCGATATAGAAGGTGAAGGCGGTCAGGTCATGCACCAACCGCGGCCCCAGGATTGCCAGGAACGAATAGCCTTCGGCATACAGCAGGCCACTCTGCAGGACCATGAGGGTATTGGCCCACAGGTAAAGACGCCCCTTGAACGTACCACTGCGCAAATGGCAGGCCACGCTCAACATGACGGCCAAGACCGCCAACCCCCAGAGCGTGTTGTGTACCCAGAACTCGACCCTCTCCGGGATGTCGTACCCGGTGAAGATCATGAAGTACATGATCGAGCCGAATACGATCAGGCACCATCCCCAGGCATCGTACACGCGGCCCGAGACACGGCAGATTCCCTTGCCAATGCCAACCTGTTGCTTGATAACGTGTAGGATCGTCACGGATCCTACAATGGCCAGGAACATGTCGTAGGACAGGACCAGGCTTCCCAGCCCAAAGAAGGCGAGCAGGAAAATCGAGAAGAGAACCAGCCGCACCCGGTAGCTGTGCAGGTAATTTGTATTGGTGGCCAGGATCACTGCGCTGGCAATGATATGCGGCGTACCAAACAAGATCTGGAAAATGAAGAAATTCTGGGGTGAATCCGGCAACAACGTGGAAAGGTAACCACCTGCGAATTGCCGATCCAGGATCATTGCCAACAGGCACAGCGGTACGATCCCGTAAATGCCCAGCAGGAATCGCATCGAGATCGTCATCCGGGATGCACCGGGCCCCGCCGATACCGCATCATTCCCTTGATCACTAGCCACCTGTGCCATGCTGCACCGTTCCTTCAATTTCACCAGGCAGTCATCATCTTGCCGATTGCTGTGCGGGCGTGCAAGTCCTGCAGACAAGATTCGCGAATTCATCCAACGATCGGTCTGAAGATAGCGATGTTGCGCTGTGGAACCCGGTACAGGTCCGCGTGCCAGGCCAGCAAAGGCCCACTAGTCGCGGCCCACGAACACCTCGCTCTGGACCACTTCCCGGATCAGCGACTGCAACTTGAACTGCTGCGCCTGCGTCTTTTCGACGATCGCATCGATCGCAACCGTGTCTGCCGGCCCCAGCTCCCGGGAAAGCGCAAACCGCAACAGGTGCGACGTGAACGCCCGGGCAAACCGTTGGTTCTCCCGAACGAGTGACTCCTTGAACTGCACCACGCCGTCAAACGCGTGATCCCGCATTAACGTGCCGCTCGCATCCACCTCTCGCCCATTACGGTACTGGTCCCGCCAGCGCCCCGTGATGTCATAGTTCTCCATGGCGAAACCCAGCGGATCCAGCTTCGAATGACACCCCGCGCAGGACGGATTCTCGCGGTGTGCAGCAAACTTTTCTCGAATGGTCTGGTTCTTGGGACCAGCTTCTTCATTCAGCGCCGGCACGTCGTTTGGCGGCGGTGCCGGCGGGTCATTGAAAATGACCTCGATAATCCAGACACCCCGGGCCACCGGATGCGTTCGCTTCGGCCCCGACGTCATACTGAGCATCGCCGCATTGGTGATCACGCCGCCATAACGCGCATCGGATGCCACCACACGCTTGAATGCCCGCGACCGCATCTTGCCACGAAGCTGGTCGTCAAACCGTCGCTGCGCATCAGCCCGGTGCTGATTCACATTCTTCGGTTTGGGAGCTTTCTTGAGCTGGTCTTCCAGTTGCTGTACTCGCTTGACGACCGCCACCCGG
>JAYGDH010000498.1:0-1712 GCA_046583055.1 Pirellulaceae bacterium
CGTGTGAAATGAGGAATTCATCCCCAAAGCGATCCAGCGGGATCCAGCGAGGAGTCTTTGCCTCGAGGGTCGCAATGCCAAGCCGGACGCGTGGTAAAGGATCGCCGGCCTTGGGGTAGTAAGTTGTGCTGCTCTTTTCCCGGTAGGCGAGATGGTCGGCCACCGTGTAGCGCGCGACCGGCGTTTCATCGAGATGCAGGAGAGCAATGCGACGCGAATCCGGGCTCCACCAGAAACCGCGGAAATTCCCACGACCGTAAAGTTCTTCCTGGTAGACCCAGTCAAGGTATCCGTAAAGCTGCTGAGGCGAACCCTGGGTCGTAATTGCCAGCTCTGGACCTCCGCCGGTAGGGACCACGATAAGGTTGTGGTTGCGGATGAAGGCAATGTGGTCAGAGTCGGGGCTGAAAGTGACCAGCTTCTTTAACTTCTTGTCAGAAGTCAATCGGCTGGCGGTGTCCGTGTCCTGGCGGTAAAGAACCAGGTCTTGCTGGTAGCGATAGAGCGTGGACTTACCGTCTGGCGATGGCACGGCTGTGCCGTTCGCCAAAGTGGTAGCTTTTTTATCGGTAATGCCGAGCAGTTTTTTTAAAGCCAGGCGGGTGGACGTCTGATTTGCGACTGGAGCAGGTGAGCGAGCGCCTGCCTCTGCTGACACGTGGTAGGTTGCACTGCCCTGTCGAAAGACGTACTCTTCGGTCTTTGGAAGCCAGCGGAGCGACAGCGGGAAAGAACCGCCAAAGGGTACACGGCCCTGCGGGCCGTAGATGCGGTCGAGTGTCAACTGGCTGTTTCGAGGTGCGGCCTTTAGCCTGGTTGTGAGTAGCGATTCTTTCTGTGTGATGCGAGAAACCGGGTGAAAGCCTCCCTCGCGTAGTGCGTGACGAAAAAAGTTCCAGGTGCTGAGGCCGTCGTCGGAACGTGGCTCGAGTAGATACGTGATCAGTCGGGAAAGCGGTTGGTTGCAATAGATGACAAACGTTCCGGCAGGGACGGCTTCGGTAACCGGTACACCCTCGGTGACCAGCGATGACAGTCGCTGGCCGCCAACGCTACCCGGCACCGATTGAATCTTCGTAATGCGTTCACGCCGGAAAGAGAAGCATTGAGCCTGCTGCAGTTGGTGAACCTGGATGCCATGCATCAGGAGCCGGGCCGCGGACCGAGCTTCCTGCTGTCCAAGCAGGTAGGCGTACGGACGGGTAACGCTGAGGGTCGTTTTGTAGTTAGCGTGGTAATCGACTGAATAGTCCTGCGGAATATCGCTCTCGCTGGCGGGGCCAGGCGGTTTCGGCAGCGGCTTTTTGACAAGGCGGTAACCCGCGACAGTAATCTTGTCGGGGTAGGCCGTGTTCTTAGCTCGAATCGACAGTTCTCCTTCGAAGTTGCCGGCCTTGTGAACCAACTGGCGAGCCAACTTGGTGCGGGAAGATAATTGCCCCAGCACGGCGGAGATGAATTTGTAATGGGCTTCCACCCGCTTCTGATAGGGGGCATAGCTGTAGGCCTCGGCCAGGATGGAGAGACCGCCCCTGAGTCCGAAATATTCCGTGCTGTAACGGGGTTCATGGCCAAACGTGGTCCAGCACGTATGGTCCTTGTTGAAGGTTCCATAGAAAAACGTGTTAATGTCCTGGGTGGCAAGTTGCCTGGTCACTCGTGGTAGCAAATCTTCACGTAACCATTTGCGGATAGAGATCGGAAGAGCGTCG
>JAYGDH010000571.1:0-5711 GCA_046583055.1 Pirellulaceae bacterium
GACGCGTGATCCGGTAGGTCCCCTTGTTCAGATCGAGGATACCTTCCCCGGCTTCCAGGGCATGTTGCAGGGCCGCTGTATCGTCATTTTTGCCGTCACCCGCGGCACCAAAATGATAAACATTCGCCATGATGTTCACTCTCGTTAAGGTTTCCCGGAGCGGTTCCGGGCCTGTTTCAGTTGCCCTCGTGCTCTGCTGCCTGCATCAATCCTCTCATATATCCGTAGGCAAACAAGCGGCCCAGCATCGTGTAGCCCGGCTCGCCATCGTCTTCCCCGATCAACTGTGGAACATGGTCCGGTCGAATAGGCCCGGTAAAGCCAACTTCCCGGTAGGTGCGAATCGCCGCCACCATGTCAGTGGGCCCGTTATCGTGGAAAGTCTCGACAAATGATTCCCGGGTACCGCGAATATCACGAAAATGGACATAACGAATAAAGGGCCCCAGTTGCCGGATCGCAGCTGGAATATCGACACCCATCTCGGCAAAGGTTCCCTGGCAAAAGCAGATGCCATTGACCGGACTGGGGACCAGGGAAACCAGCCGCAGGAAGTTTTCCACGCTGTTCATAATCCGCGCACGTCCCATGAAAACATCCAGTGGTGGATCATCTGGATGCATGGCCAGGTCAATGCCTCGCATTTCAGCATGCGGCACCACGCGTGCCAGGAAATATTGCAGGTTTTGCCACAACTGGTCCTCGGTCAAGACCTCGTGCTCCAGGCTGCGGCCGGCATCGTCCAGTGAAACGGCCAGGTGAATCTGGTCCAGGTCAAACTGGGTTACCACGGCACCACCTCGTGCGGGCAGATCAACACGCGTCCGCACCCAGTCCGTACCGGCCATGAAGTTGTAGCAAAGGACGGGGATCTCGAGATCCGACATGATGTCAAGCAGCTTGATAATTCCCTCGATCTCGCCGTCACGTTCCGCGGTTCCACGGATAATATTTTCCATGGCGATGGCATCTTCCACGGCGGCCGGTTGCAGGCCATGAGCGTGAATTCTGTCAAGCGCGGGTTGCCAATCGGCCTTTTCGGGACCTTGGTATCTCAACGTGATGCAATCGACACCTGTTTGAGCCGCGAGAGCAAGATTCTCATCGGACATGGGAGTCAGTACGGATGCGAGCTTCATCAATCGGCTTCCTTCGGTCGATACCAAGTCAAATCGCCCCAGAGCATACCTGTCTTCGAGCACCAAAACCGTCCGTGAGAGGCGCGAAGAGGCCCCCTTCACGTGGGCCACATTGTAGCAGATACGGACCTGCCAACAGGTCCAGGGCAGGCCGAACCGGCCTGCATGCTGACTTACCGTCAGCCACCGCCCGTCCGGCAAACGGGTGCCCTGCCATAAGAAAGAGGGGACCCACTACCCAGGGCTCGCTGTTGATAGGCAATCATCGCGGCCAGGGCCCGTGCGCGGGCCAACTGGGCCAGTTGCTTTTCGTACTGGTCAAGCTGGACCACTGATATCTTCAACTGTTTTTCGTTCTTGGACAATGTTCCCTCGAAATCCGCCAGCGCTTTCATGGCTGCCATGTAGTCGGTGTTCTTGTTGTTCAGCGCCCCTTCGCTACTTTCCTGGCCCTGGGCGGTTTTCAGGTGACTAGCGATTCGTCGACCATCGACCCATTCCTCAGCCAGCCAGAGGTGTCCTTCCTTGCAGACCTCGCTGCAGGATTTGAACATGCAACGCAAACCCTGCCTTTTCCCATTCTGGTACTGCTCGTAAACCAACGGGCGACCCCCTTCATCCCAGCACAGCAGCGATCCATGACGGTTGCCGACCACGTAGGTCGCGCAAATCATGGGGACACCATTATCATAGCGACCAGCCAGCGGACCAAACAACTTCGTTCCCCGCCGTGAAACAAACAGGTATGGCTTCCCGTTAGCATGATTGATCCTGGCAAACTGCCTGGTCGCCTCTTGCCTGACCAGTCGCTTATCGTAATCGCGTTGGTCCGCCTGCATTAATTTACGCACATCCACCTTCTTGCCACTCTGCAACTGCAGGTGAAACGCATCGGCTGGATGCTGAAGTCCGGTTGCCGCTTCCTGACCTTCTGCCTGGAGAATCCCAAGCAACACCATGCAGACCATCAACCAGATCCCGTGCATTCGCTGATGGACCAACCTGGCTGTACCCACGAAGTATTCCCGAAATCCTGTCATGATTGTCTTCTCCCGAACAACGACCTTGTAAGGCAAACGCGAACTTCTCGTGGCAAGTGTAACCGCGACCACACCGCCGCTAACTTGCCGACTACCACCTAGAGACTGAATTTATTATATGGGTTTTCTTCTCGATGCTCAATTGGAACCGGAATCCGCGTGTTTTCCAACCACAACTTCTCCACCACCATCGGAAAATGACTATCTAACCCGCGATCCTGCAGGCTTTCCAGGAAATCAGGGGACCGTTCCTACTGACCTGGAACCGCTGGCCTGGGACCCCGTGACCGTAAAATCAGTCCAGTGGCAACAACGTGATGCGACGATATTCTACAACGCTGCCCTCGTTTCGCAGATTAATCTTGCCAGGTTGCTGGTGGCATCCGGAAGCCTTGTTCTGCAGCAGACCATTCACCTTGACGGTCACCTCTCCCTTGAGAACCTGGATTTCCATGTCATTCCATTGCCCGATTCCTTTCTCGTTACTGGCCTGGAGCTTGTGGGCACGAAAAGAAATCTTTTTGCCGGCAGCATTAGCCACGAAACCACCAATAATATATAAATCGCCCGAATTATCGGTATGTAATTGCACCTCCAAGCAAGCCGATTCATTTCCGTCAGCAGCAACCATCATGAGCCCAACGCCGCTGTCTCCTGCACCGGTTAGCATCCGCCACTGCAATTTCAGCCGGTAGTTCCTGAACGCTTCCCGGGTACGCAAATATCCCCGCGCTCCGGTGCCGCAGCGGAGAACACCATCCTTGGCTTGCCAGTTCTGGGGTCGATCCAACAGTCGCCCCCCGGCGAATTCCTGCCAACCACGAAGATCTTCCCCGTTAAACAAGACGAGTTCGGCAGGCAACACGATGGGCCCCTGCCATGAAACCCGATCTCGATTGGTAGCTAACCATTGCTGCCAGCGGGCGACAGCAGCTTTACGTTCCAGCATTTCGGCGGCGGGCTGGTAGCCAAATTCCTTACCGCTTATAGCCCTTAACGTCACGACACTTTTCCAGCGAACTACGAATCGCTTGGAATCCAATAGTGCCACGAAGGGGCCCAGGCATTCTCGACGCCCATGGTTTGCGTAGGCAGTGGCCCCAATCAGTCGTGCACGATCATCAGAATCCTCAAGCAGCGGTTTCAACAACTCCAAGGACTCGGCCCCCCAGAGTTGAAAAATCGCAATTGCCCCTGCCGCCCTGATCAAGGGCATCCTGTTCTTCAACGCTTTTTCCAACCGGTTTCGATCACTAGCCTGGGCCGTCATTCTGGCCGCATTGATCGCCCCGTCCCAGTTAACCAAGAATTCATTTTGTTCGATGGCAGTCAGCAATGGTGACATGAAACCGCGAACCTGCTGTTGTTCAATGACTTCCAAGAGGGCCTGCAGGAGCTCTTCTCGTTGCTGCCTGGAATGGGTCGACAACAGTCGCCTGGCGACCGAGCGGACTTCCAGGCTGGCATGCCCCAGGGCACGGCGCAAGATGTCATCCGGGATAAACTGCTGCTTTGCCAGGGCCAACTGCGCCTGGCGACGTATTGCAAAGCGATTATCATCCAGTTGCTCAATCAACTGGATCAAGCGAGCCCGGTGATGTTCGCTGGGTAACAGATCTTCCAGGCAACGCTGAACCCCCTGCTTGTCATTCGAGTATCCGAACCGTTCCAGGGAGGCAGTTTTCGTTTCCTCATCTGATCCCGTGGTTGCCCTGGCAACCATCAGCAGGCCCAGGCAACCGGCCAGGATCCATTTTTCGCACTGCCTTGAAAACCGCAAATCACACCTCTCCCTCGACAACATTCACCTTGAAACCAACCGCCTCGCGAATCACGAGGCGATGCCCAGCTTTAATTCTAACCAACTGACACACCTTTATGTCAACATGCGACACGCATGTCATACTTACCTGATCTTGCCATCGCAACATGATCCCAGCTGGGTTATCAAGGCCTGTGCCACGGACCATGAGAAACGATTCTCTTTTCCAGGATTTTCTATCTTGCTTCCATTGAGAAGCGGGCCGCAACTGGATTATCATCAAGGGACTATCCAGCCCCTGACACCTGACCCGGAGCCTGTCATGACGTACCGTCCCGTGATCTCGATTTTGATTCTCAACCTATGCCTGTGCCTGCCCTCCCAGGCCGCCGACTGGGCCCAGTTCCTTGGCAGCACGGGACAGGGAGTCAGTGGCGAGACAGATCTGCCAACACAATGGAGCCCGGACGAGGGAATCCGCTGGAGCATTCCACTGGCAGGACAATCCAATTCGTCGCCAGCAGTGACGAGTAAGCGCATTGACCTGACGACTCAGAAGAAAGACCAGTCGCTGTGGGTTATTTCGATTGACCGCAAGACGGGCAAGGTATTGCGTGAGACACGCGTGGGCCAGGGTGGCCTGGCAGCCAAGGGAGCTGCCAATCTTTACGCCCATCGCCACAACGCCGCCACTCCTTCACCGATTGCCGACGAAGACCACGTCTGGGCGTTCTTCGGAACTGGGCTGCTTGTTTGCCTGCAGGCAAACACGGGCCAGATCATCTGGCAACGTGACCTGGTCAAGGACTACGGGGCCTACGACATCACGTTTGGAATGGGTTCTTCCCCACGCCTGTGGGGCAACCTGCTCTATGTTTCCTGTCTGACCAAGGGGGCTTCCTACGTGGTAGCCCTGGACAAGGCAACGGGAAAACAAGCCTGGAAAACTGATCGCAAGTTACCGGCCAAGGACGATGGTCCTGATGCCTATTCAACACCAGCCATCTTCCAGCATAACCAGCACTCCGCCCTACTCATTTCCGGCTCCGATCACGTGACGGCCTATGACCTGAACAATGGCAAGCAAATCTGGATCAGTAGCGGGCTGGATATCGCGAGTCCCTACGGTCGCATCATTGCCTCGCCGGTCTCTGCTGCGGGAGTCGTGGTCGCCACATCGGCAAACCCGGGGGGAGGCGGACTGGGCCACGTGATGGCCCTCGGGACCGACGGTCATGGTGATGTCACGCAATCCCAACAATTGTGGAAAATCAGCAAGGCCACTCCTGATTCTTCGACTCCGGTCTGCTACCAGGGGAAAGTTTACCTGGTAACGGACAAGGGGATCGCCAGTTGCCTCGACCTTCAATCGGGAAAACAACACTGGCAAAAACGTCTCCCACAGGGTCCCTACCACGCTTCGCTGGTTGCCGGTGACGACCGTGTCTATTTCTTATCTACCGCTGGCACGTGCACTGTCGTGAGCAGCAAGAACGACGGTAAAGTACTTTCTACCAACAAGTTAGCAGGTACTTTCTATGCGACCCCCGCGATGAGTGATGGAATCGTGTACCTGCGAGCCTACGAACGGCTCTATGCCATCGGGAAATAAACAGCAATCTTTACCAGATTTTCTTCCAAATCCAATTGGCGATGTAAATCACCGCATCTTATAATCGAGATTGATCTTTTTGCCCACTTTTATTCCTGCCTTAATTATTTCTTCAGATTGATTGATCTCGGGTCAAGACAGGTCACTTCCCGCGCCTT
>JAYGDH010000208.1:0-16200 GCA_046583055.1 Pirellulaceae bacterium
CGTTCCCATCCACAAGTCCACATCGCGAGCATCGACACCAAAATGTTCGCTGATCCCGCGACCATGGGTACCCATGGTGCCAATGGAATGGGCCTCGTCAACCATCAGGAACGCCTTGTGACGTTTCTTGACCTCGATAAACTGCGGCAGGTTCGGGTAATCCCCGTCCATGCTGTAAACACCTTCAATCACCACCAACACGCGTCGATATTGGGTGCGAACCTCTTCCAGGATGCTATCGAGCTCTTCCCAGTCATTGTGTCCAAAGGGTCGGCGGCGTGCACCGGAGAGCAAGGCTCCCTGGATAATACTGTTATGAGACAGGGCATCGTGCAGGATCAAATCACCAGCACCAAACAGGTGACCGATAGTCGATTCGTTTGTGGCATGCCCACCGACATAAAGGATGGCGTCCGAAACACCAATAAAATCAGCGATCGCTTGTTCCAGCTGGCCATGCACCGGTTTTTCTCCCGAAACCAAGCGGCTGGCTGAAACACTGGTGCCATACTGTTCAATGGCATCCTGCGCGGCCTTGGAGACGGACGGTTCACCCGACATCCCCAGGTAATTGTAGCTGGAAAAACTAACCAGCTGGCGGCCGTTGATCAGGGTCGTATCCCGCGTCACGTTGTCACTGGGCGTGAAAAACGGGTTGGGAAGCCCGGTCTGAGCCAGCAGGGCCTTGTGCTCCAGAAGTTTTGCGTATTCGGGAAAAGCAGCAAAGCTGTAATCCTGTTCTGAAATCTCCGTGAGCACCGTCTGCAAACGCTTGGCCGGTTTGCGGGGCTCCGCAGTCGGCTGTTCTACGGCCGACGACGGATCCATGTATTGCTGGATGGCCAGTGCCACTTCGCCACAGGTTTCTACTTCCTGCAACACTTCATCGGGAAACCGACCATTGAAAATTTCTTCCAGTACGTTGGCGATCTGCATGCGTTCAAGAGAATCGAGTCCCAGGTCTACGGCAATATTGGTATCTGCCGAAATCGACTTGGCACGCTCCTTGGCAATTTCCTGCACCTGTTGCATGACCACTGACAAGACCCCAGGATCGACCACTGTCGAGGCCCTGGCCCTCTGCGACTGCTGGACCGTCGTTTTCTTTGCCGGAGTCAGGTCACCTGCCCCCTCGTCTTCCCAGGCAAACCACTGGGCCACCACCGAGAGGGAATTTTCCAGGAAGCAGTTACGACAAGCATGTCGCTGGATCTTTCCGCTTGATGTCTTGGGAATGGAGCCAAATCGCACCAGCACGATACCTTCCGGTGGTACGTCATGCTCCCGGGTCACGCTCTGACGGATTGACTCAATCACATCAGACCAATCCTTACTGCGAGTTCGCTCTACTTCGCCGACAATGATCAATCGTTCCCGGCCTTCCATATCCACCGCAAAAGCACCCACGGCTCCAGGCTGTAATCGTTGATTGGACTGTTCCACGGTCAGTTCAACATCCTGCGGATAGCGATTCACACCACGAATGATGATCAAATCTTTTAATCGCCCGGTAACAAACAGCTGATCTTCCTTGATAAAGCCAAGATCACCTGTCCGCAGGTAAGGGCCGCCTTCACCATCGCTGAGCTTGGCTCGAAACGTCTGTTCGGTGACTTCTGAGTCATTCCAGTAGCCCTGCCCAACACTGGGACTCGACACCCAGATCTCACCCACGCGACCAGCTGGCAGTTGCTTATTGGTTTGCGCATCGACAATCACGACTTCCTCTTCCGGGAGGATACGTCCACAACCAACCAAGACGTGTGCATTACGGTCGTCCGGAGCCACCGGCACGACCCGATGGTCATGCAGGGAATCGCCATCCACGATCTGCATGACGGGCAGTTTCCGGGGTTCGCTGCCGGTGATAATCAGGGTTGTTTCAGCCATCCCGTAACAGGGATAAAAAGCCTCGGGACGAAATCCTACAGGCCCAAAACGTTCCGCGAACTCCCGTAATGTCGACTCTCGAATCGGTTCCGCCCCATTGTAAGCGACGTCCCAACTGCTCAGATCCAATCCCTGCAATTCCTCGTCCGTCACTTTGCGTGTGCAGAGATCGTAAGCAAAATTCGGCCCACCACTAACCGTAACTCCATAACGTGTTACTGCCTGCAACCAGCGAACCGGTTTCTGCAGGAAAGCCATTGGCGAGAGCAGCACATCCGGGCAACCCGTAAACATCGGGTTAAGAATACCGCCTACCAGCCCCATATCGTGATAGGCCGGCAGCCAACTAAGACCAATCGTGGTCCGCTTCATTTCAAAACCATGCGTGATGATGGCCAGGTTATGCATGATATTGGAATGTGACAGCATCACGCCCTTGGGGCGTCCGGTCGATCCTGACGTGTACTGCAGGACGGCCAGATCCGAGTCCGAAAAATCAGGTCGTTGCCACTTGTCAGCTTTGTCGTTTTCAATCTCGTCGGTTGCGATCCAGCACAGCGACTTCAGGTACGGTGTATCTTCCAGCAGCCCGTTCGTTCGTTCGATTACACCCTGCGTCGAAAGCGCAAGTTTTGCCTGGGCGTTGTCAGCAATGGCCTGGATTCGTGCCGTATTACGATTGCGACGCATCGGGTAAACCGGCACCGCCGTTACCCCGGCATACTGGCAGGCAAAGAAGGTCTCAACAAATTCAAGACCGGGTGGAAAAAGCAGCAAGGCGCGTTCACCATGCATACCACTTTCCAGTAGCTCGGCAGCAATGGATCGTGCACGACGATCCAATTCTCGGTAAGTGTAGCGAACCTCTTCCGTCTCCCCGTCGCGCAAGTAATAGTACGCGATTGAATCCGGTGTATTCTCCATCCAGTACTGGAGGCAGTCAACGAGATTGGTGACAGGGGGGCAGTAGGGGGCAAGCAAACGGTCGACGTCTAACGTCATTGGTACTTTCGTCTCTCCATTGCGACCGTGGTAAGTTGGTAATCCTGACCTCGAATTGGCATTCAAAAACAGACGTTACCTGAACCATTTACGATATTTAAGGTTAACATGCCTAGACGATCTCAGCAAACGTATCCCTGGTAATCTCTGGCTAACTGGCACGTGATAACCGTTACATTCTGAACATCCCCCCAAGGCGGTTCTTAACACCTCGTGGAAAGCAGGCAACCGCGAAAAAGAGGGCGACTCTTGATGACCTGAACAGGCCGCCAGGCAGTAATCCGTGTGCAAACATCATCGGCATACACGGCCCGATGCTGCGGTACCGTTCAATCGTCGTTACACGCGACACAGTCGTCACAGTCCGGCCGCAGGCCTGGCAGACCTCATCATTCAGATCGCGGTTGAATCGCAATCCGCAGTGAATTGGGTTCCGCGGCGGCCTTGAATGCCAGCTCCGCCTGGTTCAATTCATAGCTGCCTGTCACCAGTTCAGCAAAGGGATAGGCCTCGTGGTAGCAGCGCAGAAATTCTATGGCCGTGACAAGATCGTCCGGGATGTAATTATGAACTCCACGGATGTTCAACATTCGCCTCACTACGTTTTCCAGGTTCAAGGAAAGCGGAGGCCCTGGAAAAACACTGCCCAACAAAACCTGGGTACCACCGATCCGCAATGACTCCAGGCCACACGTGATCGCGTCGGCAACACCACAAACATCCAGGGACACATCCATACCTCGTCCCGAAGTAACTTCTTCGACCACCCTGGCCAAGGCACCTGGCTGGCCATCCATCAGAACCGTATGGTCTGCACCAAACCGGCTGGCACGATCCAATCGCTCCCTCTGGATATCAGTCACCACCACGGTTTCTGCACCTGCGGCGGATGCCATGGCACTCGCCGTCAGCCCCAGCATTCCTGCACCAAGCACCAGGACATGAGCCCCCTGGATCGAACCCGCTGTGCGTAGTGCTGCCGCAATCGTGGCCGTGGCACAATTGGCGGGCGTGGCAACCACGGTGGGAATCTCATCTGGAATGGCCAGTAACCGCGTACCTGATTTCAAGTGACAATAATCGGCCAGGCCACCATTTAACTCATGACCCTCCTGGATCGCACGGTGGCCGTACTTGAAAAGATGCTGACATTTCTGTGGCAGGTCCTGCCGGCAAAAATAGCAGTCGCCACAATTACCGACTACCGACCAGGTAACGCGCTGCCCCAGTTCGATGACCTGCCCGGTAATCCCTCGCACCGGATCGCCCGGACCCAGGGCAACGACTTCACCCAGAATCTCGTGCCCCAGGATCGTCGGCACGGGAGTATCACGATGCCCGCAAAACGTATGCATATCACTTCCGCAGATCGTGCAACAAAGCACGCGAACCAGGATTTCCTGCGATGCCAGTTCCGGCAAAGCAAACTGTCGGGACTGCAACGGCAGCCCCACTCCCTGGAAAACCATCGCAGAAGCCGTTGCGGATTTCTCCAACTTCGACATGAAACACCCCCTGTCCGACCTGTTGCGCGTGCCTGTATCGACGATTCTCGAGATTACCAGGGCAGCGAAAACGTTTTCGTGTAACTCATCCACTTCATCGCTTCAATGACACCCTCATTTACACCAAGCCCTGAATCCTTGATGCCACCAAACGGGGAACACTCGATCCGATAACCGGGCACCTCGTTGACATTAACCGTTCCCGTCTGCAACTCCCGGATGGCACGCGTTGCCGCTTCCATGTCGCGTGTCACGATACCAGCCGAAAGACCGTAGGCAGTACTATTGGCCAATTGAATCGCATCCGCCAGGTCTTCCACTGCCATCACGGGTGCCAGCGGACCAAAAGACTCGTGCACGACCATCCGCGCGTCACGCGGTACGTTGCTGATCACCGTGGGGGTCAACTGGGCACCCCTTCGCTCTCCACCGCACAGCACACGGCCTCGTGCACCACCGATTCCAGGTATTGAGCAGCGGCTTCATCGATCACCGTTCCAATAAACGTCTCTTCCAACGAGGGATCCCCACAGGTAAAGCCCTTTGTCTGCTCCACCAACGCCTCGGTAAAAGGTTCCAGGATATCCTGCTGTACCAGCAATCGCTTAACGGCTGTACATCGCTGACCGGAATTGCGAAAATACCCCTGGACCACCTGGTTCAGGGGATGATTAAAGGGCGTGGTGGCAGCCACCAATCGCAAGGGTTCGCGCAAGGTAAAGATCTTTCGCTGCTTTCCATGCGGCGTCAAGTCACAGGAAAAAATCTGCCCATCATCACGTAATGCCTCCATCGCTGAAAACTGCAGGACATCCTCGGCACGTCCCACCTCGCAACGGGTCTCGCGCAGACACAAGCCAGCTTCCCAGCGGATCAGCTGGGCAAATTCTTCAGCCCGGGCGGCCAATAATTGGCGGGCTCTATCAAGTACCTGGTAGCGGTCATAGCGTGTCCAGCCCTCGTCACCCGGGCCCGTTGCCACGATCGCCTGTTCCAGCTGATCCGCCGTGACGTTCGCCATGCTGCCTACTTGCTGGCCGGAATACGGATCATGGACCTCCACGGCATCCGTGGATTCCCAGGGAACTCCAGCCAGGTAACTGGGTACGTCTCCTGCCAGGCCGGGTAACCGGGAAGCATTCATTCGTCATTCCCATTGCAGGTAAAGTCGAAGATATCAAAGTTTCGCGGGTCCCCCTCGGCCAGTTGTCGGTAGCGTGTGCTGAGTGGTCGCGACAAGACCATCGGGACCATTTCCTCGTACCGTCCGCCGTGTGATCGCAAACCTGTCTGCAAGTTAGTCAGGTCATGGTATTGGGTAGTCCGCCCCAGCACCCAGTTGCGCCCTGCCAGGACCGTCAGATCTCCAATGCGATCTTCCGGCAACTCCAGCTTCCTGGCTGCTCGCTGCCGATCGTATATCTCGCTTACACCGGGCAGATTCCAGAGCCACTGCGAGATCTCCGGCAGCCGACCCAAATCATCCAGGTGAATCATGACCAGTGATCCCAGGGCACCGTGATGAACCACGTAGGGATCGGTAATCGGACAAATAACCTTGATCCCATCGCCAAACTCCTCCCTGAGAATCGTCTCCAGGTAAATCACCTGGGGACTGCCATCCTCACTATTCTTGGCATTCATACCATGGTCTGCGGTAATTCCCAGTACACAGCCCAGGTCTCGAAGTCGACCGATCTCTCGATCCATATCTGCGTAACAATCAAGTGATGGCTGTTCGTGCGGTGCATACTTGTGCTGCATGTAGTCGGTCAGTGACAGGTAGAGAAAATCGGCCAATGACTGCTGGACCAGTGCCACGCCGGCCTGCAACACGAACAAGCTCGCGTCGGCACTATAGATTTCCGGAACCGGTTGTCCCACGAGTGCCGGCACGTTTTCAATACCATGGGTTTCCACCACCGCTTGATCTGCCTTCTCCGCGGAAAAGGCAATGCCTGCCAATCCGCTGGATAAAATGTCTCGCAGTTTTTCCTTGGCCGTCACCATGGCCACCTTGCGTCCATGTTGCGAGGCAGCCGCCAGCAGGGTTTCACAGCGCAAGAAACGCGAGGAATTCATCATGACTTCCTCTCCCGACTCCGGGTCCAGGAAAAAGTTCCCCGAGATGCCGGTGACTGCCGGCGTCACTCCCGTGACGATAGAGGAATTATTCACGTTCGTGAAAGAGGGCAGGGCACCACGAACCAGGCCACGGTATCCATCGCGAATGATCGCTTCCAGCCGCGGCATGCAACCGGCCAGCAGGGACTCACTCAAGTACTCATCTGCGCAACCATCGATACAGATTACCGCCAGCGGTTGAGCTGGCGGGCAGTAAGTACGTCCATGAACCACAAACGGTTCCGTTGAAAAGCTATCCTGATGACTCGACACTCGACTCAATTTCCTTTCCCGGACAAACCTGCCGGGCTGCTCACCCACTGGCTGCGTTAAAATAACTCGGCAATCGGCCGCCCGCGCTCCAGGACCAACCTGGGGCGCCGAAGAATATCTTCCACCAATCCTCGTGGATTAATACCTAACCCGGCGTACATCGTGGCAGCCACGTCTGCCGGTGTCACGGGACGCGTCACGGGAGCCGCCGCCTGCTTGTCCGTGGCCCCGATTACCTGGCCACCACGAACACCGCCACCGGCGAAAAAGATAGAACCGGCAGCTCCCCAGTGGTCACGCCCCCCGTTGGCATTAATCTTCGGGGTGCGACCGAATTCTGTCAGGAACACAACCAGCGTACGGTCCAGCATGCCGCGTGTTTCAAGATCCGAGATCAGGGCTGCAAAGGCACGATCCATGCCAGCCAGGTGGTAACCACGCTTGCACATCTGCTGGATCGGTGGATGATTCTGAGAAGGAGCATTATGGTTATCCCAGACGTTGCCGTAGTCCGAGTCATAACCATAGTCGACCATCACGAATCGCGCCCCTGCTTCCACGAGACGCCGTGCCATCAGGCAGCGCCCGCCAATTTTCGTGCGCCCATAGGCATCTCGCATCTGGACCGTCTCTCGACCGACATCGAATGCCGAACGAATCCGGGGCGTATTGAGCAACTGGAGTGCATCCTGGTACCTGCTCTCCAGTGAATTCAACTCATTCTGTCCCTCCAGGCGTCGCAGCGCCTGGTCAAATTGCTTTCGCAACTCAGCCCTGCGATTCAAGCGTGCCAGTGGCACTTCCTGCGTCAATGATAATGAGCGTGGTGTCAGGTCTTCCGCGATATTGGCTGATGGATCATCCATCTTTTCACCCACGGTAAAATCCGGCTCCGACGGTAATCCTCCCAGGCAATACGGCACATACTGTCTACCCAGCCAACCACCAACAAACAGGTTGTGCGGTGGCGGCCCCGGTCGTGTAATGCCTGGAACCGCAATGTAGCCGGGCAATCCCTGCCGCGGCCCTTGCAAGTGCGAAACCATCGAACCAATGTTCGGCTCACTGAACAACTCGTTGCGGCCGACCTTCCGGCCGGACAACGTGTAAGCCTGGCTCTGCAGGTGATCATTGCTGTCGTGCGAGTAACTGCGAACCAGGGCAAACTTGTCTGTTATACGAGCCAGCTCAGGAATCGTTTCGCTAAAACGAACTCCCGGTAATGTCGTGGGAATGTCGTGCAGCACGCCACGCACCTCAACCGGTGCGGCCGGCTTGGGATCAAAGGAATCAATATGCGTGACGCCACCCGCCATCCAGAGCAGGATCACGGAATCCGCACGACTGGACCTTGACTTCTCAGGCTTGCGGGGTCGGGCTGCTCTGAGGAGTTGGCTAGCCGGCACTGCCGTGGCCGCAATACTAAGCGAACCAACCCGCAGTAAGTCACGGCGCGTCACCAAACCCGCCAAGGGCGCTGATTCCTGAATGAGCGGTCGATGACTCATTTCACTATCCTGTCACAAGACAATCAGATCCCGCCAATTATCCCTTGTCTTCCCTGGAACCAGCAAGTGATTCTGGAGCGATAAAATGGCGGAAGTGTATGGGAATCGAACCCACCAACCGCACGGTTTACGTACGGCTCAGCGGTTTTGAAGACCGTGGCCACCACCAGGTGTACAAACACTTCCCCAAGCGACATTCTGCCCCTGAGAAAACCAACCACACAGGCCAGACGTCTGAAGACGAGAATAGTTGAAAAAAGAGCTTTCGACTAGGTGTGAAAGAACCGTCTGCAACGGACCGACCAGCAGCCCCCCATTTATACCACCCCCCTCTCGAGAGTGGCTTTCTGCCCTCATTCTGCAGGTTTCAGCTTCAAAATGTCAATCTGTAACGATTTGGTTAACTTTGCGGGCTCTGCTGCGACGACAAGGAAGACGAGGCGTTGCAGCGATCTTCGCTGGTGTCGTGGTCCCGCCGCGCACTAGCAAGGTTCGTGCCCATCCCCCCTGTTGCAGGAATTCCATGCCATGATCCGACTAGCCATCCAACGACCGCTGCTGACTGTCGTGATGGCCTTGCTGACCGTGGTGATGGGTATTTTCACGTACAGTAAGATCCCGGCGGACCTGCTTCCTCAATTCAATACGCCCGCCGTCCAGATTGTCACCTTCTATCCCGGCATGCCTCCGGAGGTGATGGAAAAGGACATCATGAGTCGACTGCAACGGTGGACGGGGCAATCGATCGGTATTGAACACCAGGAAGGGACGGCGATGCAAGGAGTTTGTATCGTCAAGGACTTCTTCCGCGACGACATCTCCATGGACACGGCGATGGCCCAGGTCACCAGCTATGCCATGAGCGACATGTTTTACCTGCCACCTGGCACGATTCCCCCCATGATCATGCCTTTTGACCCCACGGCATCCGTCCCTTTGTGCCTGGTGGTCGTCTCCAATCCCCAGATGAACGAGCAGGAGCTCTATGACATCGCGTACTACGAGTTGCGCAACAAGCTGCAATCGATCCAGGGTGTGATTGCTCCGGCCGTCTACGGCGGTAAATTGCGTCGCATCCTGGCCTACGTGGAAAGAGAGAAACTTGAAGCTCTGGGCTTGTCCCTGATGGACGTCCAGCGATCGTTGCTAAAACAAAACGTCCTGATCCCGGCTGGCAGCATCAAGATTGGTGATCAGGATCTGCAGATTTTTACCAACGCGATCCCGGAAAAGATCGAGGAGTTGAATTACACGCCGATCAAGATGTCCAAGAACGGCCAACCGGTACTGATGCGTGACATTGGGGAAGTTCGCAACTCGTCGCAAATCCAAACGAACATCGTGCGGGTCAACGGACAACGCCAGGTATACATCCCGATTTACCGGCAACCAGGCGCCAACACGATCGAGATCGTTGATCAGATCAAGGAGCAACTGCAAACCATCCTGGTGCGACTCAAGACGGAACGATCCGAGGACCCCAAGATGAAGGACCTGGTCCTGAGCGTGAACATGGATCAGTCCATCGGCGTACGCGAAAGTATCTCCGGACTCCAGTTGGCAGCCCTCCTGGGAGCAGTCCTGGCCGGCGGAGTCGTACTGCTTTTCCTGCGTAATCTGCGTCTCACATTTATCGTCGTACTGGCCATCCCGCTGGCTGTACTGGCTGCCATCTTTGGCCTTTACTTCAGCGGGGACACGATTAATGCCATGACGCTGGGTGGCCTGGCCCTGGCGATCGGCATCCTGGTGGACCAATCCATCGTGGTGCTGGAAAACATCGTTCGTCACGTACGGATGGGTAAGACCCCGCCGCAGGCTGCCCTGGATGGGACCCGGGAAGTCATGATTCCGATCCTGGTCTCCACCATTACCTTTGCGGTGGTTTTCTTCCCGGTTGTTTTCCTCTCGGGGCTGGCCAAGTTCCTGTTCACCCCGTTGGCCATCGCAGCCAGCATCGCAATTGTGGCTTCCTACATTATTTCCATTACCCTGGTACCGGCGTATTGTTCCCGCGTCTTGAAACCCATCTCAGTTGCCATCACGGATGAGAACCAGTCACACCAGCGCGGCCTCTTGTCACGATCACTGGATGGGCTGCTGACCCTGCGTTATCCGGTCCTGATCGGTACTTGCGTATTGTTTGCCGGATCCCTATGGGCTCTTCAAAACATGGGGCAGGAGTTATTTCCCCCGGTCGACTCGGGCCAGATGACCCTGTACGTCCGCCTGCCATCGGGAACGCGTATTGAAAACACCGAAGCCACCATCCAGGAAATCGAGCAGGAAATCATCAAGGTCATCGGTCAGCCTGATCCGGCCTACGCACTGGGAGCATCCTACGAACAACATCCGGACAGCAACCTGCAGCTGTTGATATCCAACATTGGCGTCTTGATGGACTGGCCGGCGGCTTACACGCCAAACCGCGGTACCATGGATGCCTTCATGCTGGTCCAGCTAAAACGAAAGCAGGGCGGAAACTTCAAGGATGTTTTCCAGTACGTGGAGGAACTGCGAGCCAAGTTAAACAAGCAGTTCCCCGGTGTCGAGATCGCTTTCGACACCGGTGGCATGATGACCGCGGCCCTGAACATGGGTGAACCATCACCTATCCACTTCCAGATCCAGAGTTCCAACCTGGAAACGGCCCAGGACGTGGCAAGAATCATTGAAGACGTGGCACGCGGCGTCCCGGGAACCGCCGATGTTCGAACGGCACAACGGATCGACTACCCGGCTCTCCAGGTTGAAATGAACCGGGAACTGGCAGCCCGCCAGGGCATTACACCGGACGATGTAATGAAAAACCTGGTAGCAGCAACTAATAGTACTATTAATTTCCAACCGACCTTCTGGATCGACAAGTACAAGGGAAACCACTATTTCTTCGGCGTCCAGTACTGGGAAGAAGACCTTAATAGTGAAGCCTCGCTGCTCAACATCCCCGTTTCCGGGGAGTGGGACGCCCCACGGCGTCTGGGAAACGTGGCCACCATCTCCCGGACCGTGCAACCGGCGGTGGTGAACCATCGCAACATCACGCGAGTCACTGATGTCTATGCCAATCTTTTACCTGGTTACGATGTTGGTCGGGTCGTTACTCAAATTGAAAAACAACTTGAGCAAGTCCCGGAACTGGGCGCGGAACTGGCGACAGACGAACGCGGAGACTTCTATCGATTGAATGGCCCGTCCGGCGGCGTGCAGAAAAATCCCTTCGAGGGAGTCAGCTTCCGCATGATGGGTGAAGTTCGCAGCATGCGAGAATCGTTCCAACAATTCACCAGTGGCCTGATCATCGCCTCCATCCTGGTCTACCTGGTAATGGTAGCCCAGTTCAACAACTTCCTGGATCCGCTGATCGTACTACTGACGGTACCCCTGGGCTTTATTGGCATCGTCGGCATCCTGCTGATAACCCAGACCCACCTGTCCATCATGGCTTTCATGGGAATCATCATGACCGTGGGAATCGTGGTGGAATACTCGAACGTGCTGGTCGATTTTGCGAACCGCCGACTGGCCGAAGGCATGAGCGTCCGAGAAGCCATTATTGATGCCACGCGTATCCGCCTGCGACCCATCCTGATGACCTCGCTAACCACCTGGTTGGCACTGCTACCCATGGCGATCGGATTCGGCGGCGGCGAAGCAAACGTTCCCTTGGCTCGAGCCATTATTGGCGGCGTCCTTGGCGCCACTGTCCTTTCCCTGGTGGTCGTTCCCTGCCTGTACCTTGTTCTTAAACGGCAGCCCCCGGCCAGCGCCACACCCCAGGCAGCTGGTCTCCTCGAACCGCTTGGAGCATAAGAACCATGAAATCCATCCTTACCGGCGGTTACACGACCGTCCTCCTGGCAACCTTCTGGCTGTCTGGTTGTAGCGGGCAGCCCCAGTCAGCTCCCGGCAACCAGGCTCAGGTTGCGGCCGAGCAAAGGATCGAGGTTACCTCCGTTATCAAGGCAACACTTCCCCAGAGGATCGAGATCCCCGCCAGCGTGGAGCCTTACGAACGGGTGAATATCATGTCCCGGGTGGAAGGTCATGTTCAGACAATCCATGTAGATATTGGGAAGATCGTGAAGCAGGGGGACCTGCTGGCCACGCTGGATATCCAGGAATTACACGACGAAGCGGAGAGTTGCCGCCAGCGACAAAAGCAAGCCGAGGCTACCGTCCAAAGCAAACAGGCCGAGGTGGATGTCGCCCAGGCAGGCGTGGCCCAGGCCCAGGCCGAAAAGCGACAATATCTGGCCCTGATGAAATTGCGCACCCAGGAAAAGACCCGGATCACTGGCCTGGTAGAAAACGGCGCCCTGGGCAGGGAGAAAATGGAAGAGGCTGAATTTGCCCTGCAGGCAGTCCTGGCACAACTAGACAAAAGCGCGGCCGATATCTCGGCCGCTGAAAAGGGCGTGGCCCGTTCACTCGCCACGCTGGAGGCATCGCGGACCGCCGTCCTGGTGGCCGCTGCCCTGTTAAAGAAAAGCATTACCCTGGCCAGTTACACCAAGATCACTGCTCCCTTCGACGGTCTGATCACCAAGCGCATGGCTAATACAGGATCGCTGGTTCTCCCGGCTAGCGACTCCACGGCAACCGCCCTGTTCGAAATTGTCACGCACCAGCGTATGCGCATCGTCTGTTTCCTCCCCATGGAAGAAGCGGGCCTGATCGACACGGGTGATGCCGCCCAGGTCAGCCGCCTGCAGGGCTTACCTAATGTCAGCCTGGCAGCTACCGTGTCGCGTCATGCTCGCGCATTCCATCGCGGCGCTCGCATGATGCGGGTCGAAATCGATCTTACCAATCCGATTCAGATCAATGACAGGGAAGTCTCCCTGAAACCCGGCGATTATGGTTTCGCCGTAATCGATTTGCACCAGCATGAACAGGTTGCCACGATTCCTCACTCAGCCCTTTCCGTGGAGCAATCCAAGCACGGAAAGTCCTACGTCATCGTGCTGGATGACGGCAATAAATGCCGCAAGCAGGAAGTACAGATCCTGGTCCGTTACGAAAACCCGGGAGGAACTCCCGTGGTAGGCGTGACAGGCCTTACCGAAGGGCAAAAGGTAATTACGGCAGGAGTCACATCCTTGATGGGCCTGGCCGCCAGGAACCAGTCGCTACCTGACAATGCCGTTCTCGTGGATCAGAAAACTATCGTTACCAATCCCTGATTTTCATTTACCCGTCTTTTCGTTTACTGGAACCCCTGTGCATCATGATGATCCGGAATGACCGATCACCATCGCGCTGCTTACCACTGCTCACCATCCTCATGTGCGTGGCCTTGTTATTCAGTCATGGTTGCGCCCACTCGTACCTGGTTCAACCGACGGATTACCCCGCGATCTCGGCCAGAACATCTGCCAAACCGGCAGCAGCGAAACCTGGCGGGAGCACCCATTCTCGCGATTCCAGTATCCAGCCGGTCGTCCACGAAGCACCACGCCAGCTTCCAGCAACCCCGGTAGCCAACCTCGAGGAGCAACCTGATACCGACTCCCCTCCTCTCAACACGCCGCACGAAATCGATCTCTGGCAAGCCTTGCAACTGGGCGGTGCCAATGGCCTGGTGGTCCAACTGGCTCAACAACGTGTTGACGAATCCCACTCCCGCCTGCTGCAAGCACAGTCCAACTGGCTACCTTCCGTGCGATTGGGGCTCGGTTACAACCGGCACGATGGCCAGTTGCAGGCCACGCACGGCGAAGTGGTTGCCAGCAGCCGCAACTCCCTCTTCGTGGGTGGTGGCCTCGGCCTGGGTCAAGTCCCACTGGCTGGTGGTGCCGGCGGCCCACCGCGCATGATGATCAATTTCTCACTGGCAGATGCCTGCTTTGAACCGCTGGTCGCCAACCACCAGTTAACTGCGGAAATGGCCAACCAGGATCGCACCTTCAATGATGCCCACCTGCGGGTAGCGCTGACTTACATCGAACTACTGGAGGCCCATGCCCTCCAGACCAATGCACTTCAATCCCAGCAGGACATCCAGGCCCTGGTAAAATTAACCACGCTGTTTGCCGATCACGGTGCAGGTTCGCAGGTCGAGATTGATCGGGCAAAAACCGAATTATCTCAGCATCGCCTCACACTGCTGGATGCCGAGAGGTTAATCCAATCACGCAGTGCCCGCCTCATCCAGTTGCTTCACCTGGACAGCATGCAGCAACTAAGCCCTCAAGAACAAGTCCTGCATCCGATGGTCCTGGTCCAGGAAGATCACGACCTCTCGTCACTGATCCAGGAGGGCCTGCAACGTCGTCCCGAGTTACGTCGTCAACAATCCTCGCTGGATGCCGCTGCACTCAGGACCTGCCAGGAAACATGGCGACCCTGGCTGCCGAGCGTGCAGGTCGGGGGCAGCGCCGGCAGCATGGGCGGCGGATCCTCGGGAAGTTTTACCCACCAGGGAGCTCGTAGCGATCTCGATGTGCTGGCCTTCTGGGAATGGCGCAACCTGGGAATCGGAAACCAGGCTGCGCTCTGGCAGCGGACCAGCCAGTTACAACAGCTGGAAACCAGCCTGGCCATGATTCGAGACCAGGTAGCAGCCGAGATCACGACCGCCAGCCAGGATATCAAGAATTATCGTCAGCAGATGAAGGCCGCCCAGGACAGTCTGCAGACCGCGAAGTCGAGTTACCAGCGCAACTATCAGCGGATGCGTCAGGCAGAAGGACTGCCTATCGAGTTACTGCAGGCGATCCGGGCACGCACGCAGTCCCGCGACGCCTACACACGCAGCGTCTGCAAGTACAACCAGGCACAGTTCCGCCTGTTACGAGCTATCGGTCAATTTCCGCAACCGACCGACGAAACACCGGCTCCCCAGGAATAACTGCCGGTCATCACACCCAGTCGCAGCCGGTAGCCTGCCTGACACGATCCTCGAAATTTCCCAGCAGTCCACCAATCACATCCCATTCCGCGGCACGACGAATCTCGATGTCACCATGTTCGTTGACACGCACGATGGTATGATCCTGGACCCCGGTCGTTTCCAGGTCATTGGCCTGCATCTCGTCATCACTCAGCATTGCTGCCAAGACCTTACCTGTCATTTCTATGAATCTCATGAAACCTGTCGCACTCCTGACTCACGCTGAAACTTGCTCACCGGCATGCACTCGTCACCGCTGGCTGACCGCGCATCATCCTAGCAAAAAACGGTTGCCACGCCTATCATTTTTTACCCAGGCCTGGCACCGGAAACTGCTCACTCCAGCTTGCCGCCTGTCGCTCTCAGCGCATCGCATAAATCCAGCATCTGCTGCACCTCGAGTGCTTCCGCACGAATCTGCGGCGAGATGCCCTGCTCCTCGAGGACCGCATCCACGGCCGGTTTATCCAGTTGCCCCTTGAAAGCACTGAGGATGACACTGCGGAGATACTTGCGTCGATGAAAGAACATGGCCCGGACGAAGCGGTGAAAAAAGCTCACGTCAGTAATCAAGCCACGTTTTTCCGGAGAGACCCGAATTTGAAGGATCGCTGATTGCACCTTGGGCCGCGGCCAAAACACGGAAGGGGGCAGGGTACGCACCACCTGCACATCGCATTGACTTTGTATCCAGATACTGAGGGAACCGTAATCCTTCGTCGAAGGTGACGCCACGATACGATCCGCCAGTTCTTTCTGGATAGTAATCGACATGGCATCTGGAACCACTTCGGTATCCAGCATATTCGAGATAATGGGCGTGGCCACGTTGAAGGGCAGGTTCGCGACCAGTTTCAGTTTCCGATTTTTGCCGGCAGCGAGCTTTTCCTGTAACACCTGGAGAACTACCGGATGCATTCGGTTCTTCGTTCTCAAGACGTCCTGGCAAAGGAATGTCACGTTCTCGAATTCCACCAGTTCCTGGTTCGCCAACTCGTGCAAC
>JAYGDH010000625.1:0-3452 GCA_046583055.1 Pirellulaceae bacterium
GCCTACCACAAGATTGCCGAATACGAGCGCAGCTATCTTGTCTACCGGGCCATGGTGGAGGCCAGTTTCATGCGTGAAAGCCAGGTCGCCGGTTTTCTGCGCGAGCAAAACGAGTTCCTGCGCAGCGTACAGGTCATGGAACAACTGCTTCATGAATATCCACCCGAATCCTACCTGGCCACGGCTACCTATGCCCTGGCACAGGAAGTCTACGCCAAAGCACCTGGCGCCGCCAAGGACAGCAAGCTGCGAAAAGAGAAAATCAATCGCGTGACCCTTATCCAGCGGGCACTGGAAATGCTCGACCAGTTCCTCACGGCCTTGCCCGAAGATCCCGCTGCCGACCAGGCCTCGTTTTCCCTGGCCAACGCGCTGCTGGATCTGGAAAAGTATGAGCAGGCGATTGCCAGCTCCCAGCGTTACGCGACCCGATATCCCAAGAGCGATTTCCTGGACAGCTACTGGTACATCATCGGCTACTGTCATTTCGCCCGCGGCCAACATCAGCAAGCACTGGAAATGTGCAACAAGGTAGCTGAGGCCAAGCGTACTGATCGACATTCGGGACGCGAAGTGGAAAGCCCAAACAAGTGGCGAGCCATCTATATCGTCGGACAGATTTACCACAGTCTCGGAAAAGCCGAGGATGCCATCAAGCATTACACCCGCGTCCAGGATCGCTTTGCTGATGCCAGGCAGGCAATTCTCTACTTTGCCCGCAAGCAGATTGACCTGCCGGAAGTCACCGTTATTAAACCGCAAGAGAACGTGACGATCGAGTTGAAATTCCGCAACCTGGCAACCTGCAATGCAACTGTCTATCGTATTGACTTGATGAAATTCAGCCTGCTGCGTCGCAACCTGGCAGGCATCACCAACATCAACCTGGCAGGCATTCGGCCCTTTCATGAAGCCTCGATACCCCTGGGTGATGGCAAGGACTATCGCGATCGCAGCATCCAGTTAACGCTCCCGGTAAAAGAGGAAGGAGCCTACCTGGTCGTCTGTCGTGGAGAGAACCTGCATACCAGCGGCCTGGTGCTGGTCACGCCCCTGGCACTGGAAGTCCAGGAAGATGCCACCTCCGGTCGCGTACGCACCACCGTCCGCAATACCGTTGACAAACGTTACGTGACGGATGTTCATGTCAAAGTGATTGGTACTCGCAATCCTGATTTCTCTTCTGGTGAAACGGATCTGCGTGGCGTCTTCGTGGCTGATGCAATCAAGGGAAAATCGATGGTGATTGCCCAGGCAAAAGGTAATCGTTACGCATTTTTCCGCGGCACAGCGGACCTCGGTCCTCTACCTGCCTCCCCCAACAAATCGGAAGATGGCAAAAAGGTGACCCCGGACGTCAAGAGGGGGAAAAACCCCACCAAGGAAGATTTACTCGAAGGCCTGCAGCAGGACAATCGGGGCATCCAGATGGAACAACAAAAACAGCTGGAGGGCTTCTATCGCAATGGGATCCAAAAGGGCATTGGTGGAGGATTCGGCGGCGGTATCTTCTAGATGATCAGCGCCGGACAGGAGGACCAGGGACACCTATCGCCCCTGCCAACCGCGAGACCAGCAGGATGCCAGGGTTGCTGACGCCAGGAACCTGTTTTCCTGGAAGTCGGCTTCGCCGCTCAGGCCAGTTTCCAACCCTTGCGGTATTCACGCCGGATAAAACGATCCGCCTCGGGGACGTTTTTGGCTTTCATGGTGGCCGCATCCCACGCTAGTTTTTGACCAGCCCGGAAGGCCACGTTACCCAGGTGATTTGCCTCGGTGAGCCAGCCTGCATAATCGAAGTTACAGGTCGTCGGCTCACCGGTCTTGCAGGCATGGATCCATTCCGCATGATGCCCACGCGACTTGGCAATGAACGGTTCCGGTGGTTGAAAATCAGCAAACTTCTTTTCCGGTAACAACACGTACTTCCCGTAGTTTGACAGCAACATGCCCTTGTCTCCGACGAACAGGACGCCACTGCCCCACTGGGGAATTTGCTGCTGCTGCAGGATTGCCGGTTTATTGGCACCCTGGTACCAGTTGACCGTGACCGGGGGCATCTCACCTCGTGCCCCGTACTCGTATTTTACCTGCATGGAAGCCGGTGCAATTTCCGCATGCGGTGGCGGACCGGCCGCTTCAATCGTCAGCGGAACCTTGAGCTTGAGTGCCCAGAAAGGCAGGTCGATCCAGTGACTGCCCAGGTCTGACATCGTTCCATTGCCGAAATCCCACCAGCGATACCATTTCGGTCCCGGGAAATAGACCTCGTGAAAAGGTCTCTTGGGTGCGGGGCCCAGCCAGAGGTCCCAGTTCAAGTTCGCTGGTACCGGCTGGGATTCCTTGGGGCGTTCCTGCACGTTGACGATGTCCCGTGCTTTCCGGGAGTCCGCCTTGGACTGACGTCCCCAGGCCCGGCCTACCCACACATGAGCTTCACTCACGGCTCCAATCGCACCGGATTGCACCAGTTCCACCACGCGTCGATAGTTATCTCCCGCGTGAATCTGGGTCCCCATCTGGGTCGCGACCTTGGCTTTATCGGCCGCTTCACGAATCACACGCGCCTCCCAGACGTTATGGGTCAATGGTTTTTCACAGTAGACGTGTTTACCCATTTGCAGGGCAGGCAACGTCGCGAAGGCATGTGTGTGTTCGCACGTACTGACCGTCACTGCATCGAATTCATTGGCATGATCGTACAGGCGACGAAAATCAATCGCCTTGCGGGCCCGTGGATGGCGCCGGGCAGCGAATTCCAGGTTGTTTTCATTTACATCACACACAGCCACGACATTTTCGGATTCCACCGAACGCATGTTGCTGGCCCCACGTCCGCCGCATCCAATCACGGCCACGTTGAGTTTTTCGTTCAGGTTCCGGCCTCTGAGGATGGCCGGTGCAGCAAACAGGGAAGAAGCCGCTATCGTGGTCCTGGTAAATTGACGACGCGTTATTTTTCTTGCGTTCACGACATTTCCTTTTCGTGGTGGAGAGAAACGTTTAACAGTCCCTCTATTACAGCGAAAACTCGTGGTAATTGCAATCGACGGCAGTTCTCTCGATCGCGGCCAACCATCTCCCCGCTTTCAAGCTTGCAACGTCTGCTTGTACAATAGGTTCATGCCCCAAACCATGATCTACTTCCTGGCGGTTCTACAGCTTCTCCTGGGGGTCACGGTTGGCCTGGCTCAACCACTTCAACCCCTGCGATACAACAACCCGGGACTCAGCGTCGACCTGGGCGTCGGTTTATGGGCGTGGCCAATCCCCTGCGATGCAGACCAGGACGGGGATTATGACCTGCTGGTGGCCTGCCCAGACAAACCTTCCAATGGCATCTGGTTTTTCGAGAACACGACCGGCGATACAGCGAGCAATTCCTTCCCTGTCTTCCAGCCCGCGCGACGTCTCAGCCATGCCGTTCATTACGTCATGCCCAGTTACGTGAA